>NZ_JBYSXB010000081.1:1707-3653 GCF_058781765.1 Arthrobacter sp. FW306-1B-G06A
CCCCCCGCTCGGCAACGACGACGTCAAGCAACAGGTTTAGACGACGGGCAAGCTGGGTCTGGGGAGACAAGGCGTCAGCCTTGCTCGTTCCGTGATACCGCATCACCCACTCCCTTCATCGCCAACTGCCAGAGTCGGTCAGCTCCGTTCGAATTCGAGCCTCTGCGTCCCAGTATTCCGTGGGTGGCATGCGCGGGCAATCAGAGCCGCAATGAGGATCTTCCATCATTAGTTCGCGAGGCGTACCCTGCTGCTGTAGACCCGTCTACAGCAGCATCCTAATCTTCATCGCCCCTCAGGCTGTGGTCTCCATGTCGAACATCCTGATGAATAGAATGCGAAGTCGGATTGTCCGGTTCCTGATCAGGAACGGGCCAGCCACCAGCGCCAATATCGCTTCGGCGCTGCAGGCATCTTCGCCGACGATCCGCCGCCACCTTGTGCTAATGCGTGGTGCCGGGCTGGTGGAACATGCAGACCAACGATTCAGCGTCCGCATTGAATTAGTCCGGGAACTAGCCAGTGAAGCTGCTTCCACTTTCGGCCTCACTGTCATGCCGAACAAACCGCAAATACCCATGAACGAGGGCAGGCTTGCAAAGCCTTTTCCCCAGGAACGCAACTACGAAAGGATCGAGTGAGCACATGAAACTCGAATTCTTCGAGCCGGCGGAGGCTGCCACGGTGCTCAAATGTTCCGAGGCCTGGCTGCGCGAAGGAGCGGCCAAGGGCGAGTTCCCCCATGTCGTTTGGGGGAAGGGGAAGATCATTTTCACCTCTGGCCATCTGAAGGAAATTGCTCAGCTTCGTGAGGTCCGGGCAACTCCCGCGTCAACGCCCTCGCCGAGATTGATCGGAACGCGGGCCCGGCCACAACAGAGATATTCGTAGCGGCAGGGATTCGAAACTAACCCCTCCACACAATCGCGGAGCGCTCGACGGCGTCGGCCGCATCTTGGAGTGCTTGCGGCATCAAGTGTCCGTAAACCTGTTCCGTGGTGCGCGTGGACGCATGACCCAGGCGCCTGGAGACCGTGAAGAGGGACACGCCATCCTGAATCAACCAGGAGGCATGGGTGTGACGAAGGTCGTGAATTCGGGGCGACTTCTTCAAGCCGAGAGCTTGGGCCGCCTGGACTGCCGGCACCCAGTAGTGGTGCCAATAGAGCTTGTGAATGATGCGTTCACCCTTGGGCGTCGTGAACAGGAGTTCCGATCCTGGCCGACTGGCCACCAACGGAATCAGAACCTCAACCAAATGCGGGTTCAGCGAAACCGTCCTTTTCCCGGCACCCGTTTTGGTCGCGCCGATGTAGGACTCGGAGTCGGCCCCTCGCTTCCACGCCTTGTTGATACGCATGGTTGCTGGCTTGGACATGAGATCCACGTCCGCAACAGTCACAGCGGTCGCTTCACCAAAGCGAGTACCAGTCATGACCAAGAACTCGGTGAAAGCCTTGTATCGCTCTCCCATGTTTTCAAGAATCAGACCGAACTCGGCATGAGTCAGGAACCGCGCCTCATCCTCGGCTTTTTCACCGGAGGGAAGCTGGACGCCTCGGCAAGGATTGTCCTTGCGGTAGCGCAGCATCACAGCCGTCTCCATGGCCGCAAAGATCAAGCCATGATTGTTCTTGACGGTCTTGGGCGACCTGCCCTTTTCCTGCATCGTCTTGATCCAGTAGGTCAGGTGCCGATAGTCCAATTTGTCGACCGGAATGTGGCCAATGACATCAGCTATGTGCAGCTTCAGCATCGTTTGGTAAGTGTGCACCGTTCCGGAAGAAGGACGAACCAGAAGGTCGATGTGCTCTTGGATTACGGCTGCCACAGTCGGCGCTTTGCTCTGGTTCTGCACCATCGCATGCTGAGCGATTTCGAACGACTGATTGTTGGCGTCCAGGAGACGTTTCAGTGTCTGCGCTTCAGCCGACGTCGAGAAGGTG
>NZ_JBYSXB010000082.1:0-2785 GCF_058781765.1 Arthrobacter sp. FW306-1B-G06A
GGACTCTGGGTGTCGATGACGTGGGTGCGGGTGGTGTCGATGCGGAGTGTCACGGGTGTTCCTTCGTCGATGTGGTCGATTCCTTGCTGCTGGTTTTCGTTGAAGGTCCGGGGTAGTCGGACGATGAGTTCTCCGAGGGTGCTGGTGCATTGCCAGGCGATCTCCCTGCCGGCGAAGCGGCGGCTCCGCACGGTTGCCTGGATGCAGCCGGGCGCGTTCGCTGGTCCGGCGGTGAGTTCGAGGCGTTCGGGGCGGACTGCCACACAGCAGTCCCGGTCCGCGGGTTTGTCGTGGCCTGACCACAGCACGACGTTGGAGTCACGGGCTCGTACCTGCCATCCTTGCGGGCCGGTTTCCACGGTTCCGTCGATGAGGTTGCAATCTCCTACGAAGTTCGCGACGAAGCGCGAATTTGGGCGGTCGTAGATGGCCTCGGGGGAGCCGATCTGTTCGATGCCTCCGTTGTTCATGACGACAATGACATCGGACATCGCGAGTGCTTCCTCCTGGTCGTGGGTGACGTACAGGAAGGTGTTTTTGACTCGGGCGTGGAGGTCTTTGAGTTCTATTTGCATGGTTTCGCGGAGTCTGCGGTCCAGTGCACCGAGAGGCTCATCGAGCAGGAGGACTGGGGGTGCGTAGACCAGCGCGCGGGCCAGTGCGACGCGCTGCTGCTGGCCGCCGCTGAGTTCGGCAGGTTTGCGGTGGCCGAGCTTGCTCAGTTCGACGACTTCGAGTGCGTGCGTGACGCGCTGGGCGACCTCGGCGCGTGGAACGGAGCGGACTTCCAGCGGGAACGCGATGTTTTCGCGCACGGTCATGTGGGGGAACAGGGCGTAGTTTTGGAAGACGACGCCGAGGTTCCGCTGATCGGCGGGGACGCCGATCAGGTCGCGGCCGGCAAGGCGCACGCTGCCGGAGTCGGGTTGGACGAAGCCGGCCAGGATGCCCAGCAGGGTAGTCTTGCCCGAACCGCTTGGGCCAAGAATTGAGACGAAATCGCCGTCACGGACCTTGAGCGAGATACGGTTCAGGGCGGTGGTGTCGCCGTAGGTCTTGACCAGCTCGTCGAAGACGAGATAGTCCTCTGCCTGCCCCGTGCTGGGCGCACGGGCAACGTCCCCGCGCGGGGACGGGATCGTTCTGGCGATGGCAGGGTTGATCATGATGCACTCCGATGGGTTTTGGTGGCGCGCCGCGCCAGGTATGAACCGGAACCGGCGAGGGCTACCAGGGCGATGGTGGCCCCGGTGAGCATGACGCCGACTACTGCCAGTTCGGGGCTGAGGTTCTGTGAAGCGCCGCTCCAGAACTTCAACGACAGGTTCTCGAACGTGAGCCCGCCCATGAACAGGGTAACGGTGAACTCCTCAAGTGAGAGCAACACTGCCAGGAAGGCGCCGGTGACGAGTGCGGGCCGCAGCAGTGGCAGGGTGACCTTCCGCAGCCGCTGCCAAGGCGATGCGCCGAGCGAGTGGGCTGCCTGGTCCCACCTGGGGTCATAGGAGTTCAACCCGTTCAAGACGTTGATGTAGACGTACGGGAGCGCCAGCACGCTGTGCACGACTGCGATCGCCCGCCAGTCGCCGATCAGATCGAATTGGGTGAAGACGGTGAAGATCCCCGTGGCATACATGACATGCGGCACCATCAGGGGCAGTATTGCCGCCGCCGCGATGGTCCTGCTTCCCAGGAAGCGCACCTTCGTCGTGCGCAATGCCAGGAAGCTACCGAGGACGAGCGCGAGGAAGGTCGCCAGCGCTGCCACCTGCACGGACTGACCGAGCGCCGCGCCCCACGTCGGGTTGGTGAACACCTCGGTGTACCACTGCGTGGACCACGTGTCGGTCGGGAACGCGAGCAACGGCAGCGGCTGGAACGACATGCCGAACAGGTACGCGAATGGACCGTCGATGAGGAGTACAGCGAGGACAACCGTGGCGCGGACCAGGACGTGGTGGCGGCCTGAACCGGTAGGGATGCGGCGGATCAGGGCAGAGAACGGTCGGCGCGGTTGCCGTTTCCCTTGCCGCTGTCGTGACGGCCAGCCGGTCCGGCGCCCGCGGCGTCCGCGCAGGGCCGCCAAGCCGAAGACTTCACCGAGTCCTACGGAGCGGGCGGCCAGGATGAGCACCAGCGCCACGGCTGCGGCGAGGATGACAGTGAGTGCGGCCGGGAACGCCGGCGGGAGCCCGTAGAGGCCTTGGGTGACCCGCTCGACGACAAGGGTGACCACGGTTGTCTCTGTGGGACCGCCGATCAATGCGGGTGTGGCGTACATGCCGGCGCTGGTGGTGAAGACCACCACCGCGCCGGCGACGACACCGGATTTGGTCTGCGGAGCGTACACGCGCCAGAAGCTCTCGAGGTGGTTCGCGCCTAGTGTCCGGGCTGCTCGCATGTGTGACGGGTCGATCCGGGACATCGAGACGTAGCAGGAGAGGATCATCACCGGCAAGAACACATGTACCAGTACCACCAGGACACCGACGAGGGTGTAGTCGTAGGTCGCCGTGCTGCTTCCAAGCCAATGCGCGACGGCGACGATCGGACCGTTGACCCCCAGCAGGCCGATCCAGGCATAAGTGCGCACCAGGGTCGAGGTCAGGTAGGGGACGGCGAGGGCCCCGAGGAACACTGCCCGGCTCCGCGGCCCCATCAGCGTTAACGCGTAGGCCACGGGGAAGCCCAGGACGGCGGTGATGAGTGTGGCCCCCGCCGCCAGAGCCAAGGTCCGTCCGAGGATGACGATGTCCGACGATGAGCTCAGCTGATCGGTATAGGC
>NZ_JBYSXB010000083.1:0-2610 GCF_058781765.1 Arthrobacter sp. FW306-1B-G06A
AAAGAGCCGGCTCTGAATGCGCCGGCTCTTTCTGTTTCCCTCGGAAAAAGGAAATCTGTGGTGCAGCGTCGATGCTGCCGTGGGTTACGGCTGCTCGAGCCGGTGGTCTGTTACGGGAAAGTCTACAGGCCCGGTTTCCGGGCCTGCCGTGAGCAGGCGCAATTCCAGCAGGTCTTCGATCTGGCTGGCATCGGGGCCGACGGTATCGTCCTCGGTCATGCGGAACTGAGATGCCACGGCGGGGTTTCCTTGCCTGGGGTTTGGGACGGGGTTGTCCTTTCACCCTAGCGGCGGATCCTGCACATTGTCTGGAATTGGTGCTGCGCCCGCGCCAGCGTTGACGGCGGCCGGGGGAGCGCAGCGGAGGAGGCCCCCACCGCACCCTGGAGGATGACCAAGGCCGGACCCCGGTATTGAACTGGGGTCCGGCCTCGGTTCATCCGGTTACCGAATGGACGGTGTGTAGGACATTGCCTTGTTCCGTGCGCAGTCGGCAACCACGCCACGGTTGAGGAGCTCGGTCAGCAACGACGCCAGCCGGTAATCGGTGACGTCCTCCATGGCGAGCTTGAAGTACCGTGCGGCGAAGCTGGACTTGCCCTTGAGCCATTCCAGCCAGCCGATCAGGCAGAGCATCGGTGCGCGCTGGCCTTCCGGGGTTGCCTTCAAAAGTTCGAAGGCGATTTCCTGGGCACGGTCCACGCGTGCCCAGTCCGGACGGGCAAGGACCACGCCCAGCAGGACGGAAGTGAACTGCTCCGGCGCGGTGGTCATGACGTCGGCCATGAGGTAATCCCGGACCGTGGGGTGCTGGAACGCTCCCGCCAGTTCGTGCCCGCGCCCGGTGGTCAGGGTTTCCGGGTTCTCCAGTACCTCGGCCCAGATGGCCCGGCTGTGGTCCAGTTCCTCCGGCCACCCTTCGGGGGTGTGGGCCTTGATGGTTTCGCGGACAGTTGCGTCTCCGGTGAAGGGAACAGGCGCGGTGAATCCGGTGACCTGGCTCCCCCGGTAGATCAGTTCGGCGTTGCCGTTGCTGGTCGTGATCGCCTCCAGCGGTTCATCCGGGCAGCATGCGGGGTCGGTGCACAGGTAGTTCCGCCACGCGTGGGAGGTGACCATCCATGCGTCCTTCAGCGGCATCTGGGCGGTGGCCAGCTCGGTACGCAATGCCTCGACATGTTCCGAGTACGGGCGCGGGCTTCCGGGGCTGTTCTCGTCGGTGTAGATCACCAGAAGGGTGCCCGTGGCGTTCTCGTCCGCGCTCAGGTGGCTGACGAGCGTCTGGGCGTAGCCGCGCGGGTCCGCTCCGAACGGCGCGTCCACGCGCAGGGTCGCGCCGAGCCGCGTTCCGTTCATGGTCAGCACGACGAAGGATTCCGTGGGCTGTTCCCCCAGTGTGTGCGGGATGAGCGCGAGGATGTCGGCCGGGTCGGTGAAGCTGATGAAGTCGTTCATGGTTGTGTGTCCTTTTCCGAGGATGTGGTGGGTGGGGCGGCTTAGGTGACCGGCCTGCTCCCCTTCTCCCCCGTTGTTTTTTGGCTGCTGGCGAAGCTTGCGGAGCTGTGGCCGACGGAGGCCTGTCTACCCGCAGGGCAAGGGCCGTGGAATCTGCGCAGGAAATAAGCGACGAAGGAGCGCCGGAGCCGATTCTTCGGGCCGCAGGCCCCGACGAAGGAGGAGCTAGACGGGGTGGAGCGGACACGTACAATCCGAAGGACAGCAGCCAAAAAACGTCGTAGACACCAAGGTTCAGGGGGTCCGGAGCTCTGCGACGGTGCGCCCTGGACCCGACAGCCGGCCGCGGAGCGGACGCCCTTTTGCCTGGTTGCAGCGAAGCGGAGACCAGGACTTGCCCTGGACGCGGATGGATCCTCCCGCCCTGGCCATCCGCGTCCAGGCCAGGCCGCCGGCATCAGCCGCCACGCGCGGCCCTCATGCGGACGGCGGTCCGTCGCCGGTGACCACAGCGGCAGCCGGCCACGACGACGGACCGCCCCAGCCGCGGCAGAAAGTGAGTCTGCCGCGGCATCGAAGGTCCGGGGGTTCCCCGCTCCGGACGGAGCGGGGAACCTGTCGCCGGTGGTTAGGCGGCGTTGAAGACCGTGCACGGCTGGCGGTACCGACTGGGCAGCTCGGCCGCCGCCATGGGCAGGTCTTCCGGTCCCTGAGCCTGTCCGTTCTTCCAGTGGAGGAACGCCTGTTCGCTGATCGCATCCCAGAACCGGGCCTTGGTCCTGTAGAAGGTCGTTCGAACGTCGCCCTCGCAGTACGTGGCCATGCCGAACAGGTTGCCGATCTCATCGGCGGTGCGGATCCCGGCGACCATGACATAGGGCCACTGGCCCAGGTCCCAGCCGTCGCACCCCCAGCTGGGGATCACGGCCCAGCCGTGTTCACCGATGAGTTCCATCCAGTCGTAGCCGCCGTTCATGTGGTAATCGCCCAGCACGGTCACGCCGTCGATGGTTTCGCCGGTGTCGGCTGTGGTCACCGTCTTGATGGTGATTGCGTTCATGGTGTTGCTCCTTCTTTGCCGAGAAGTCGGGTGGGTGGGGCGGATCAGGTGACCGGCCAGCTTCCCCTCTCCCCCGTTGTTTTTTGGTTGCTGGC
>NZ_JBYSXB010000084.1:0-2465 GCF_058781765.1 Arthrobacter sp. FW306-1B-G06A
CGAATATGAAACAATCAACCGGACCGCGCTCACAGCGGCCTAAGACCCCGAGTCAACAAAAGCCGGGGCAGTCCCATCAGCCGAATCCCAAGCTTGTAATTCGGCCTCCTCCCTGTCACATTAAAAAGAGAGGCCGGGCGCGTCAACGCCCGGCTTCTGAGGGCTCTGAGGCCCGAACTACTCCAGTCCGAAACTCTAGGTCCCTCGTTCCATCCAGTCAATTACTGAGAGCGAGAATCGCATGGTCAACACGGCGGATGACAAGCAAGCAACAACATTGTTTGCAAAGACAAGGATTGCTGAATACCTGGCACCCAAGCAGCAGCAGTACGAGAGTGATCTGGCCCATTGGGATCCGGACGACCTGCTGGCGCGGACGCCGGAGGACATCGCAGCCGAACTCCTCAAGCGCCATGGAGTCACGAGCCTTGAGATCGGCGATGACCCCGGCGCGGTGCCGGACTCGGTCGAGCGTACCGTGAATCTTGGCCGAGAGTTTTCTTTCTCGGACACCCGCCGGAAGGTGAGGGTTTACCGGTTCTCCGTCCCGTTCACCGGGGACGCTGACCTGTTCACGGTTCAGCCGACGTCGCACACTTTCAATCCACCTGCAGGTCATGTCGATGCTCGCGACAGCAAACTCACGGTTGAATACGAGTGGCCTTGGCAGGAGGTTCCAGACCCTGAGAAGATCGGTCAAGCCTTCGAGGAGCAGTTGCGTAAGGTTAGCTGGTACCTCGACCAGCTGCGCACTGGTGTGGATCAGCACAATGCGCAGATTCAGGTTCTTTACCCGATTCAGCAGCGCATCGCCGCCATTACCGCTGATCGCGATGTCCTCGAGAGGATTCCACGCCCGAAGCTGTACGGCGATCCCGACTGATACGGCGCCGGGATTTTTAGGAGGCCACACCCGATAAGGTGTGGCCTTCGGCGTCTCTTACGCACATCGGAAACGATCCTTGGCAGGCTGTTGCGGTGTTGTTTCTGGCGTGCGCAGTGTTGGGTGCGTCCTGGGGTGAAAACGTCTGGTACCTCGCTGGAAAACCCCCTGCGCTCTAAGAGCCGGCCCCGCTCCGCCAGTAGATCGCTGCGCGGCCCCGGCCCGGCAGGAACTCCCGTCGCTTGTCCCTGCTGCTTTCAGGTGACCACGACGGCGGGCGGACGGCAACGGATGGCTTGAACCATGGGAAACCTGTGCGCGGCATGAAAACGGCCCCGCCCAACGGTGAGGGGGGCCGCGGGGGTCCGGCGCGGGCCGGACATCCCAAGGTTAAGCCTTCCGGTTTGCCGGAGGCTACGCTCTGCATTTCGTCGTTCCTTGGTGCCAGACTTCGGCTGTGGAGGAAAGGAAGTTCTGGGAATCGCCGCATTCGCGGAGGTCAGCGCCTGTGGTAGCGCCTGTGGATCCGGGTGCCTTGGAAGGGGCTGTGAAGGCCACGGAGCCTTGGCCGGTATTCGTGGTCCTGGACTTCGAGAACGGAGAGACACGCGAGGTGATGGGCTTCGCGTACGGGTGGACGCGGGCGCATGTGCTGGCGTCGGTGCCGTGGCCGATGGAGTACTACGAGGGCCGCAAGGAAGTGTGGGTGGAAGCATCCAGGGTGCGGCGGCGGAAGATCGACCGGCGGTGGTGACTAGCAGACTTGCCGCGAACACGGCGGAACGGTTTTGGTCCAAAGTGGCTCGACAGATTGGCCAAAGGCCGTGACGCGAACGGGAGCTCCTTCCGCTGGCGTGGACTGGCCCGGGCACAGTTCGCTGCGCGGTCCGTGGCCCTCAGGGACGAAGTCCGGGCCCATGGCTGGGACAGGCCGCAGCGTGTGGCCGCGTTCCTGGCCCGCGTCGATCCCGACGCGCCAACCTTGTTCTGAGGCTGCCGGCCTACGGGGCTGGGTCGCCGTCCGTGGATGCAGCTTCGCCTGCGCGCGGGAGACCCCTGATCAGGGCCGCCATGCGGCGCACCGCATCGGGGTCGTCCTCCCAAGAGCTCCCGTCACGCGTGCAGGCACGGAACGTGTTCACTCCGGCATCTGCGGCAGCCTGGTTGAGCTCGGCCCAGGCCTTTCCCAAATCTGCCAGCTGTGCGGGGGTCAACGGCTCGCGCTCCTTGGGCGCGGCCGCCGCGGCAGGGAAGGAATCCTCTGTAACCGGGGTCCGGCGCCGGCCGAGGAAGTCCCGAATTCGCAATGGCTCTCCTTCTGACAAGTCTCAGGACAAAAGCGTGCTCGGGGGGCTTGCACCCCTTTTCGGGCGTCCACTCCGCAGGCTCCGTGGCCGGCTGTCGGGTGCTGACGGTCCGTCGCAGGGCTCCTGCCCGTCATCACCTGGTTGTCTACGACGTTTTCTGGTTGCTGTCCTTCGGATTCTAGGCGTCCGCTCCACCCTGTCTAGCTGGCTATAGGATTGTCAATCCTGCGTTTCCGGGCATGATTTGGCGGCTCTGCAGCAGTTGCTGCGGAGCT
>NZ_JBYSXB010000085.1:0-2092 GCF_058781765.1 Arthrobacter sp. FW306-1B-G06A
ATGGCAGCTGGTATTCTAGCTTGTGTTGTAGATGACGGCCTCCGGTCATGGGAAGCCTTTACCGCAATGGAGGAGTTCGCTGGCAAGGGCACGGGAGCATGGCAATGGCGCAGGTGAGCCTTCCAGCGGCTGCGGCGCCCGTTTGTCCGGCACTCAGGGGACACCTCGTTCCTGCTTGACCGAAGACACCCGGGGAGGGCGACGATGCCTCGAATCAAACTTCACCTGGAGAGCGCCTGGCCGGTAGCGGTGACTGGGTTCGCTCTTTATCAACCCGAAAGGCCAGGACCGGGGATTCACCGCCTCGTGATGCAGATCCTTATGTTGAGTAACCGGTGGGGCGCTTGAAGGGGCTGCGCTTGGGGAGACTTCGGCGAACCATTGCTGATCTTGACATGACAAGGGGTTTACCCGGGACAAACAAACTGACCCCCGTAGCAGGTGATCAGAAGACGAACAGGAGTAGACGGATGACATTATTTGAAGCAACCCGCCGTCCGTTGACCGTTAACGGCGAAAGGATGAGGGAACTCTACCGGTGGTTTCACGCCCATCCGGAGTTGTCGTTGCAGGAACACAACACCGCGGCTCGGATCGAACAGGAGTTGGACGACATCGGCATAGCCCACTTCCGTTGCGGGGGCACCGGGGTGGTGGGCGTCCTTGAGAACGGGGCCGGTCCGGTCGTTGCTTTCCGCGCTGACATGGATGGGTTGCCGGTCCAAGAAGATACCGGGCTGAGCTACGCAAGTACGGCCCGCGCAGAGTTGGCTGGAGACAACGTTCCCGTCATGCACGCCTGCGGACACGACGTCCACATGACTGCCCTTTTGACCGCCGCGCGCGTACTCTTCTCTTCGCGCGAAACCTGGTCTGGAGCAGTCGTGCTGATCTTCCAGCCGGCCGAGGAAATCGCGGCCGGCGCACGCGCAATGATTGAGGACGGATTGTGGGACCGAGCCCCCAAACCGGCCGTTGTCTATGGTCAGCATGTAATGCCCTTGGCTGCGGGGAGCGTCGGGTACGCCTCCGGTCACACAATGACCCTCGCTACCAGTTGGCGCGTGTCGGTGCTCGGACGTGGCTCGCATGCCTCACAGCCTCACGCGTCCATCGATCCGATCACACTCGGAGCGCACATAGTGACCAGGCTCCAGACAATCGTGTCCAGGGAGATCGACCCGCGTAAACCTGCGGTCGTAACCGTCGGCACTTTTCACGCCGGAATCAAAGAGAACGTCATTGCTGATGCCGCGGAGCTCACGCTGAACTTCCGAAGCTTTGACCCGGATGTTCATGAGCAGATGCTCTCTGCCGCCAGACGTATCATCAGGGCGGAAGCTTCTGCATCTGGAGCTCCGGAACCGCAGATCGAGGAGCTCTATCGTTTCCCTCGGATCTACAACGCGCCGGAGGCAACGGAGGACCTCATGAGTGCATTGTCCGCCCGGCTGGGCCCTGACGCTGTTCGCCGCATCCCTCCGATGATGCATTCGGAAGATTTCGGGCTCCTCGCAGAGGCCATCGATGTCCCGGCCGTTTATTGGTTCATCAACGGATACCAGCCTGCCCTGCCTGACGGGGATCCAGTACAGAACCACTCACCTCAATTTGCGCCAGCGATTGAGCCCGCTCTCGACATCGCAACAGAAACAGCGCTGGGATCGATCCTGCTTGGACTGCAAACCAACCCGGAGGCCCTCGGCGACTTCGACAGCATCAGCGCGGCCCTGGGGTAACTGTCGACGCGTCCAAAATGCCAGCTTGGAGCGATGGCCGGGACGGTAACTTCTGATGCCGCTCGCGCATGCGGGCCTTCCCCGGGACACTCCCGGCCGAGTCAGACAACCCGGGTGGCATTGATGACGTGGGTCGGGGGACCGAATCCGATTCCCGTGTTGGGTCGCCCAGCTTTACGAGTTGGTGTCTTGTTGCATCGGAAAGCGGCCCCGATTCCGTCCAGCTCACCGCGGAACAGCATCACTATCGTCCCCGGGGTCCGCAGCCTGGCGCGCGGGAGCGGGACTTCGGCTGCTCGGCCCGGTCGCGAACACGACGAACGAGTTGATACGCCTGGAATACCAGCTGCCAC
>NZ_JBYSXB010000086.1:0-1912 GCF_058781765.1 Arthrobacter sp. FW306-1B-G06A
ATCGAGTAGGAGGGCCGGGTCTCCCGGCCCTCCTCTCACACCACCGTACGTGCGGGCCTCGCATACGGCGGTTCGCTAGGTCGTTGAAGACGATCCCATGCAGAGCGAAAGAGTATGAGGCCTTGCTCCACCCAGTGTTGATTGGGCAGAGCGCGGGCGAGGACGGGTGATCCCGCGATCCGCCAGTAGGCGCGGCTACTCATTGCCCATTGATAGGCGAGATCTCGCCTGATCCCGAGCTTGCGTAGGTTTGCCATGCGGGTTCGCGGTAGTTTCCATTCCTTCCACCGGATTTGGCGCATCCTTCGGCGGAACCATTCATCAAGGGAGCTGAACTTTCCCGGTGTCTGCGACAACCGGAAGTAGCCCATCCATCCCCGGACATAGCGGTTCAGTTGTTGGACGCGGTCAGCCATGGAGATACTCCATTTGCGCGAGGTCAGCACCCTGATGCGGTCCTTCATGCGCCTGAACGCCTTCGGAGCGATCCGGATCTTCACCCCGCCCTTGACGAAGTAGAACCCGAAACCCAGCAACGTAGCTACACTTGCCGGATTGATCGTGGACTTCTCCCGGTTGACCCTCAATTTCAGGTCCCGTTCCAGAACTCTCGTACCCTGGTCCAGTACCCGTTCCGCGGCCCTCTTGGATTTCACAAAAATTCTGATGTCATCGGCATACCGCACGAAACGGTGCCCCCGAGCCCAGAACTCCTGATCAAAATCATCCAGCATGATGTTGGAAAGCAACGGCGACAAAGGCGACCCCTGCGGGGTTCCCTCCGCCGTCGGCTGCCGCACCCCGTCAGCCATGATTCCCGCTTCAAGATAGCGCCGAATCAGCTTCAAGAGCCGCTTGTCTTTCACTCTCCGCGCAACCCTGGCCATCAGCACGTCGTGGTTCACCCGGTCAAAGAAAGCATCCAGGTCAACCTCGACCACCCACCGATACCCTTGACCGATCACCGTGCGGGCGACCTTCACCGCATCATGGGCGCTTCTGCCCGGCCGGAACCCATAAGAGACCGGCACGAACCCCGGATCAAAGACCGGGGACAGGACTTGCGCGACTGCCTGCTGGATCAACCGATCCAGCACGGATGGCACTCCCAGCTTCCGTTCCCCGCCATCAGGTTTGGGAATCATCACCTGACGCACCGGCATCGGAGCATACGTACCCGCATCCAGCGCTTCCCGGGTCTCTGTCCAATGTCCTAAGCACCACGCACGGAGTTCCTCCGTGCGCAGCCCGTCAGCACCGGCAGCACCCCGGTTACGCTCAACACGCTTCAACGCGATCATCAGATTCTGCCGGGAGAACACTGCCTCCCACAGGCCCTGACCATCCCTGATGTTCTCCCCGATACCCGCCGGGTCCTCACTACGCACAGACAGGGGCCATCCCGGATTCACCGTTCGCTCCTCACTCTCTGTCCCACCACTCCCGTGGGTTGGCTGCGATTCTTGTGGAACACACGAGAAGCACCGCTTCAAACCATCAATTCCCAGCGTTCAGCCCTTCCCGGCAAACCACGCATGATTCCCGCCGGTACTACGGCCTCGGCTGACTTCTGCCCCATCAGAACAACCCTTAAGGCCGATCCGCTCCGACACCCTTCACGAGCGCCGACGCACCGGGACAGACCTCCCCGGATAAGAACATTTACTTTCCCCCTGCCGCCGCCACATTTACACACTGGCCGTTTCGGTGGAACGGGCTTCACCATCTCGTGCTGGCTTACCCCGACCAACGTGCCTTCTATGCGGTTCGTGTCCCTCGGTGCAGGGATTTGCCTCCGGCTTCCTTCCCACCCCACCTCACAGTGACGCAGTTGCCATCGGCTAGGAGTTAAACCACCTTCTCCTCCAGAGGACTTACACCTCCAAGCAAATGCCCATGCCGGGCGTACACG
>NZ_JBYSXB010000087.1:0-1851 GCF_058781765.1 Arthrobacter sp. FW306-1B-G06A
CTAGCTGGCTATAGGATTGTCAATCCTGCGTTTCCGGGCATGATTTGGCGGCTCTGCAGCAGTTGCTGCGGAGCTTGGTGGTTGGCAGTCACGGGGGCGGGTGGTTGTCTGGGGCGACCTTTGCCCCGGTGGTGCGCCCATGCTGACGTATGCGACCTCGGCGGCATGCGCCGGGTCATCTGGCGTTGTTCGGGCTGCAGCAGGGGCGAAGGGCCGGGCGCCAAGCTAGACACGGCGTAGCGCGTGAGCGTCCGCCATAGCCCTGACGGCGTCTGATCCGGCCCTCCGTCGGTTCCAGCGTCCCACCATGGGACTGCGTTGTGAAGGGTAAGCGGGGGAAGCACCTCCTTGGCGGTACGGGCTTCCCGGGTGCCTTGATCTTGCACCCCGGCTCCTCGCCGTCAACGTCGTTCGTCCTCGCTGCGCTGCGGGCGCTCCACGTTGACCGCTTCGGTACGCCGCGGGCGGCGGGCAGCTATCCGGGAATCCCACGACCGGTCGCTCAGGCCCACCTCGCCGGGTCGTAGGCTGCATGGTCACGCACGAGTGCATAGGCGATCCGGTTGGCGCGATGGGCCATCGCGCACGCGATGACCCCGCCATGTTTGCCCCGTTCCTTGAGGGTGGCCGCGCGGACCCGGCTGGGCGGGTCGTTGAACCAGAGTCCCATGCCGAGATCGATCAAGGCCCGGCGGAGTGCAACACTGCCCTCGCGGCTGATCGAACCGTCGCGCCGTTTGCCTGCCGACTCATACTGGGCCGGTGACAGCCCCGAGGCCCGGTAGATCTGCGCGGGCCCGGGCCAACGGTGCGGATCGCCCAGCGCCCCGCCGTAGTTCCCGGCGCGGACCACGCCCCAGCCCGGGGTCGTGGTGAGAGTTGCGAACGGGCTCATCGGCAGCAGCCGCGCGAACTCTGCCTCGGCCGCGTCGATCTGCGCGCTGAGCTCCGCCAACAAAGCCAGATCAGCGACAAGAACCTCCCTGGCCACCGCCGCGTCCTCAGTGGTTAGAGCGTCGCGGGCGGCCTGAACCAGCCGTTCCGCCAGCGGCCGGCGCACCTGGAGCCCGCGGGCGGCCGCGAACCGGACGAACCGGCCCGCGCCCAGTTTCGCGAGCCTTTTGGGGTCGGTGAATTCAGCCGCGACAAGGCGCCCCACTTTGGTGCCCAGCACATCCGGCAAAACCAGCGTCAGGCCCGGGAAAGCCCGGTCCAACTGGCCCAGCAGCTGGTTCTTCGTCGCGGTCCGTGCCTGGATCCTGCGTGTCCGGTGCGCCGCCCAGGCGCCAAGCTCTCCGATCACGGCCTCACCACCAGCGACGGGAATGCCACGGCCGGCCAGCACCAGCTCCGTGATCGCCTCCAGATCCAGGGCATCGGTCTTGACCCGGCGGCGTCCCTGCACCCGCCGTTGTTCTGCTACCTGCGCGGGGTTAAGCTCCAGCACCTGCCAGTCCGCGGGCCACACGGACGGCACCAGCAAGGGCCGGTGGTAATGCCCGGCGGCCTCGATGCCGACCCGCACCGGCACGTCGGCCCCTGCCAGTCTTCTGCGGATCAGCGCGAGGACACCCTCCACACCGCGTCCGGTCATTTCGAAGTTCACCGGACCCAACAGACGGTGCCGACCGGCATCGGTCACTGACAGCGCCACCACTGTCTTACCAACATCGACAGCCACCACAACAGGCAAATCAGTAGCAACCACAGCCTGAACAGACATAACAAACACCTCCAGGTGTCGGGAGGACCACTCAGATCAACCACAGGCCCTCCACAGGGAATCTGATACAACCCGTCCTGACATCTCCGGAGGTGTTTGTGAAGGACTAACTCAACTCATATCAGCCC
>NZ_JBYSXB010000088.1:0-1425 GCF_058781765.1 Arthrobacter sp. FW306-1B-G06A
CGGCTCATCGCATTTGAGGGTGTAGCGGGGGTGGGCGCGTCGTTGGCCGGATAGGGGTCGAGGTCTTCCGATGATGGAAGTTCCTACACTGCCCATCCGGAAGACCTCGACGTGTCCAACGCTACCTTCCTGCCTCCTGACCTGACTACGTTCTGCCGGCTCGATGAGCTTGGGCTCGAAGCTGCCGGGCAGCGACTCGCCCCTGGCCGTGCGGTGTTGGAATGCCGTGCCGTTGATCCGGATGACTGGTGCCGATCGTGTGGGGGCCAGGGCATCGCCCGCGGCACGGTCACACGGCCGCTCGCGCACGAACCGTTGGGATGGCGGCCGACGACGCTGCTGGTGAGGGTCCGCCGCTACAAGTGCACCGGGTGCGGCCGGGTGTGGCGGCAGGACATCTCCAAAGCGGCGCAGCCGAGGGCGAAGATCTCCCGTCGCGGGCTGCGCTGGGCGCTGGAGGGCATCGTGTGCCAGCACCTGACCGTCGCCCGCGTCGCGGAAGGCCTGGGCGTGTCCTGGCATACCGCGAACACCGCGATCCTTGCCGAGGGCAAGCGGGTGTTGATCGAGGACCCTGCCCGGTTCAACGGGGTGGCCGTGATCGGCGTTGATGAGCATGTCTGGCGGCACACCCGGCGCGGGGACAAGTACGTCACCGTGATCATCGACCTCACCCCGGTCCGTGACAGGACGGGTCCGGCGCGGTTGTTGGACATGGTCGAGGGCCGCTCGAAACAGGTCTTCAAGGCCTGGCTTGCCGGGCGGCCGAAAGCGTGGCGGGACGGGATCGATGTCGTTGCGATGGACGGGTTCACCGGGTTCAAGACCGCAGCCGCCGAGGAGCTCCCGGACGCGGTCGAGGTCATGGATCCGTTCCACGTCGTCCGGCTTGCCGGCGATGCCCTGGACAGGTGCCGCCAGCGCGTGCAGCAGCAGACCATTGGTCACCGTGGACGGTCCGGGGACCCGCTCTACGCCGCCCGCCGGACCCTGCACACCGGGCACGATCTGCTCACCGAGAAGCAGAAGGACAGGTTGGAGGCCCTGTTCGTTGCGGACAACCACGCCGAAGTCGAAGCGACCTGGGGCATCTACCAGCGCGTCATCGCCGCGTACCGAGAACCTGACGGCACCCGAGGCAAAGAGCTCATGCAAGCACTGATCGGCGCGATCAGTGCCGGCGTTCCCGCTGCGCTGAGCGAGGTCATTACGCTGGGCCGGACGCTGAAACGCCGTGCAGGGGACGTGCTCGCGTACTTCGACCGGCCCGGCACCAGCAACGGCCCCACGGAAGCACTCAATGGCAGGCTCGAACACCTCCGCGGCTCCGCGCTCGGCTTCCGGAACCTTGCCAACTACATCGCCCGATCACTCCTCGAAACCGGCGGATTCAGACCGCGATTACACCCTCAAATGCGATGAGCC
>NZ_JBYSXB010000089.1:0-1364 GCF_058781765.1 Arthrobacter sp. FW306-1B-G06A
GGGACTGTCCGATAAACGGTGGATTCAGGGGTTGGTCTGACACGCCGGGCAGCGTGCCTGGCAGGGAGGACTGATCATGAGCGAAACACTTGATCCCATGGCGACTGATGTGGATCAGCAAGAGTTGGCACAGCAGCTCCTGGCCCAGGCCAGGGAGCAGGGAATCGAACTCGTCGGACCCGACGGGCTCTTGAACCGACTAACGAAAAACGTCCTTGAAACCGCCCTGGAGGCGGAGATGGATGACCACCTGGGCTACGAGAAGCACGACGTGACCGGGCGTGGGAGCGGAAATTCCCGCAACGGCACACGCACGAAAACGGTGCTGACGGAGATCGGGCCGGTAGAGATTGATGTGCCGCGGGACACCGGTTCGACGTTCGAGCCGCAGATCATCAGGAAACGGCAGCGGCGCCTGACCGGGGTGGACGAGATCGTGTTGTCGCTGAGCGCGAAGGGACTCACGACAGGGGAAATCGCAGCCCACTTCGATGATGTCTACGGCGCGAGGGTCTCGAAGGACACGATCTCCCGGATCACCGAAAAGGTCGTTGCCGAGATGGTCGAGTGGCAGAACCGGCCTCTGGACCGGGTCTACCCGGTGGTGTTCATTGACGCGATTCACGTCAAGATCCGCGACGGGCAGGTCACGAACCGCCCGGTCTATGTTGCGATCGGGGTGAGCACTGGCGGTGAGCGGGACATCCTCGGCTTGTGGGCAGGCGACGGTGGGGAAGGCGCCAAGTTCTGGCTCTCCGTGCTCACTGAGATCAAGAACCGTGGCGTGGAGGACGTCTGCATCACCGTCTGCGACGGGCTCAAAGGCCTGCCCGAGGCCATCAACACCGTCTGGGAGCGGGCCGTGGTCCAGACCTGCATTGTCCATCTAATCCGCAACACCTTCCGCTTCGCCGCCCGGCAGTATCGGGACGAAGTGGCACGTGATCTGCGCCCGGTCTACACGGCACCGTCCGAGGCCGCAGCCAAGGAACGTTTCGTGGAGTTCTCCGCCAAATGGGGTCGGCAGTATCCGGCGATCACCCGGCTGTGGGAGAACGCGTGGACTGAATTCGTGCCGTTCCTGGACTATGACGTGGAAATCCGGCGGGTCATTTGCAGCACGAACGCTATCGAATCCCTCAACGCCCGCTACCGGCGCGCGATCCGGGCCAGAGGCCACTTCCCGACGGAACAGGCCGCCTTGAAGTGCCTTTACCTGGCAACCCGGGCACTGGACCCCGCCGGCAAAGGCAGGGCACGATGGGCCATGCGATGGAAGCCGGCCCTGAACGCCTTCGCCATCACCTTCGAAGGAAGAATCAACTAAATGCCAACCCCGAATCCACCGTTAAACGGACACTCCC
>NZ_JBYSXB010000008.1:0-12328 GCF_058781765.1 Arthrobacter sp. FW306-1B-G06A
GACAAGAACTTCGGCAAACGCTTCGTCCCGGTCGTCCCGGACGAATCGCGGACCTTCGGCATGGACGCGTTCTTCCCGACCGCGAAGATCTACAACCCCAAGGGCCAGAACTACCTCTCCGTGGACCGGGACCTCGTCCTGGCCTACAAGGAATCCCCCATGGGCCAGCTCATCCACCCCGGCATCAACGAAGCAGGCGCCGTCGCGGCCTTCACCGCCGCCGGCACCGCCTACGCCACCCACGGCGAACCCCTCGTGCCGATCTACGTGTTTTACTCCATGTTCGGCTTCCAACGCACCGGCGACGCCTTCTGGGCCGCCGCGGACCAAATGACCCGCGGCTTCATCATCGGCGCCACCGCAGGACGGACCACCCTCACCGGCGAAGGACTCCAGCACGCCGACGGACACTCCCCCATCCTGGCCTCCACCAACCCCGCCGTCCTCACCTACGACCCCGCCTACGGCTACGAAATCGGACACATCATCCGCGACGGCCTCGAACGCATGTACGGCCCGGACTCCACCGACCGGAACTTGATGTACTACCTCACCGTGTACAACGAACCGATCAGCCAGCCCGCCGAACCGGAAAACCTCGACACCGAGGGCCTCCTGAAAGGCATCTACCTGCTCGCCCCCGCGAAAACCGACGGTCCCCGCGCGCAGCTCCTGGCCTCCGGCGTCTCGGTCCCCTGGGCCCTGGAAGCCCAGAAAGTCCTCGCCCAGGACTGGGGAGTCTCCGCCGACGTCTGGTCCGTGACCTCCTGGAACGAACTCCGACGCGACGGACTCGCCGCCGAAGAACACGCCTTCCTGAACCCCGGCGACGAACCCCGCACCCCCTTCGTCGCCCAGCAACTCGCCGGCGCCACCGGACCGGTCATCGCCGTCACCGACTACATGAAAGCCGTCCCGGACCAGATCCGCCAATTCATCCCCACCGAATTCGCCTCCCTCGGCGCCGACGGATTCGGATTCTCCGACACCCGCCAAGCCGCACGCCGCTTCTTCAAAAACGACACCCACTCCATCGTCGTCAAAACCCTGCAGCTCCTCGCGGCGAGGGGCGAGGTTGACCCGAGTGCGCCGTCGTACGCCATTGACCGGTACAAGCTCCTCGACGTGACCGCCGGCACCACCGGCGGTTCGGGGGGCGACTCCTAAACAGCTTTAAATAAGAATCGGCGGTAGTGCTCCTTGAGCACTACCGCCGATTTATTGCTACGCTCCGAGCGAGCGCCGATCCACCACGAATCCTGTGGCGGCATTCTCCCTGACTGCGTTGATACCGGCCACAAGGGCCGCAATATCCGGGAACTTGGGCGACACCGCCACTACCGTTCCATCATCGGCCTTCAACCGGAAACGGAACGATTGCTCCCCAGCTGCCAGAATTTCGAAAATGCCAGACATGAACCCTCTTTCCACCGCGGATGCGTCATTGCATCCCCTTCGATGACCACTGACTCTCGTGAAGTCCCTAAGAGAATATCGGCCATAGGAGTCTGCCAGAAGGCCTACCCATGGGTAATATTCAACCTTTTTCGGTAGACCTATATCGGAGTGCAAGGTGAACCTAGAGACCCCGCGAAGGCACATGGATAAGGTGAACCCCATGAACGATTCCAGCCCCGTAGCCACCACCGGTGTATTGTTGGCCGGCGGCGCAGGGACTCGCCTGGGACTCGGCCCCAAGGCGCTGCTGCCCTTCCGCGGCCGGACCTTGGTGGAAGTGCTCGCCAAGACATTGCTCGACGGCGGATGCCTCAAGGTAGTCGTAGTGCTCGGTGCCGGAGCCGAGCGGGTCCGTCGCGCTACGGAGCTGGACCAGTACCTCGTCGTCGACAACCCGGAGTGGGCAGCCGGCATGGCCAGCTCGCTCCGCACCGGCATTGCGGCAGCTACACACGGCCACAATGTCATGGTGACTTTGGTGGACCAACCTGGGGTGACCCCCGCCGTCGTCGCCAGGCTGTTAGCAGCGCACCAAGCCGGCCGGGTGACCGCGGCAGGATACCCGGAAGCCGCCTTCGACGGTGGCCACACAACAAAGCTAAGGCGCGGCCACCCGTTGATCATCGACGTCGGCCTCCGCGCCGAGGTCGCGGAGTCCGCCGTCGGCGACGCCGGGGCACGCCGTTTCCTCAAGGCGCACCCCGGACTGGTGGACGTCGTCGACTGCAGCGACCTCACCGACGGTGCCGACGTGGACACGAAGGACAAGCTGCACCTCCTCAGTGACTAGCCCCCCCATCGCGGCCCGGCCACCCAACTAACTCGCAGTAGATGCCGTTATGAGGCTCGATAACGACGTTAAATGCGAGTCAGTTGGGTAGGGGTGGAGGCGGCGGCGTCCTTCAGCGCCAGGTAGATCTTGTCCCGGGCGATGGGGAGCGCAGCGAACCTCACCCCGGTGGCGTTCCGGATGGCGTTGGCCAGCGCGGGTGCCACGGGATTGAACGGGCTCTCGCTCATGGACTTCGCACCGAGCGGCCCCATCTGGTCGTTCGTTTTCGCGAAATAGACCTCGCTGCGTGGCACGTCCGCGAAAGAGGGGATGTGGTATTGCCGCAGGATGTCGGTGGTGACCTTGCCTGCGTCGTTCACCCGGACTTCCTCATACAGCGCGACTCCCAGCGCCTGGGCGATTCCGCCTTCCACCTGGCCGCGGCATTGCCGTGGATTGACCACGACGCCGGCATCGGCCGCCTGGACGCTCTGCAGGATCCTCAGTTCCCCCGTGCCGGTGTTCACGGCCACCCGGAATCCGTGGACGTTGAAGGCGACCGAACGCGGAGTTCCGCCCCAACGCCCTTCGGTGGCGAGTTCCATGCCCTGCTGCTGTGCGGCGTCGTACACCTCGGTAAAGGGAACCACCCGCTCACCCCAACGCACCGCACCGTCCTCGAGCACGCAGTCCGCCTCCGGCACACCGGCGAACGCGGCCGCCACAGCCCGGATCCGGACCGCGAGCTCCTGCGCCGCGAGCAAGGTTGCCTGCCCGGCCACCACGGTTCCAGCGGAGCCGAATGCGCCGGTATCGTGCTCCACGAGGTCCGTGTCGGACTGGCGCACGGCCACGTTCGACGCCGTCGTGGCCAGGGCGGTCGCCGCCAGTTGGGCGTGGACCGTGGTGGTGCCGTTGCCGAACTCGGCGGTCCCGACGGCGGCGTCGAACGTACCGTCCGGCAGGAGCCTGAGGCGCGTGTGGGCGAAGTGGCCGCGGGGCGGAACCGTGTCGATCATGGACAGCGCGGACCCCACGCCCGTGACCCACCCCGGGCCGAAGTTGTCGAGGCCGGCATCCCGGTAGCGTTTATCGCCCCGCTCGAGGGCATCCCGGACCAGAGCCACACACTGGTCCAGTCCGTAGCTCCCGTAGTAAACGTCCTCTTCCGGTTCCGGGTTCGTGGAGAGCATGTGGTCACCCGGCCGGACCATGTTCTTGAGCCGGAAGTCCAAGGGGTCCATGCCGATTCCGACGGCGAGCTCGTCGATGGCGGATTCGATCGCGAAGATCATTTGGCTCAGTCCGTAGCCACGGAAGGCGCCGGCCGGGACTGTGTTGGTGTAGACGGCCTGCGCATCCACTTTCTTGTTGGCACATTTGTAGACGGCCAGGGACTCGCCGCAACCGTGGAACATCACTCCGGGCGCGTGGTTTCCGTACGCGCCGGTGTTGGTGACCACGTCCAGCTGCATCGCCGTCAGCTGGCCGTCATTGCTCGCCCCTGCTTTGACCTTGATAGTGAAGGGGTGGCGCGTGGTGGTGGAGGTGAATTGCTCGGTGCGGGTGAATTCCACCTGCACCGGCCGGCGCAGCTTGAGTGCCGCCATGGCTACGAGGTCCTCGGTGAGCACTTCCTGCTTGCCGCCGAACCCGCCTCCCACGCGGCCTGCCACCACGCGGATGCGGTCTTCGGGAAGGTCGAACACGCGCGCAAGTGTTCGCCGGACCAGGAACGGGACCTGGCTGGAGGAACGCACCATGAGCCGGTCCTCCCCCGGATTGTCGGAGGGCTCCACCCACGCGATGGAACAGTGCGTTTCCATTGCGACGTGCTGGACCCGCTGGGTCTGGTAGGTGTTCTCGTGGATGAAGTCGGCCGCCGCGAAGCCGGCTTCGACGTTCCCCAGCTCGGAATGGACCTCCGCCACGACGTTGTTCTGCGGGCGGGAAATCCGTGCCGTTTCCCCGTCTTTCTCCCCATGGATCGCGGGCGCACCCGGCAGCAACGCGTCCTGTGGCGAGAAGACGGCGTCAAGGAGTTCATATTCCACCCTGATGGCCCGGGCCCCGGCTTCCGCTGCGCCCACCGATTCGGCGACGACGGCGACCACCCGCTGGCCGATGAAGCGCACTACGTTGTCGAGGACGCGGGTATCGTCGGGATCATCGGTGTAAAGCTCGTGCTGGGCGGTGGAGAACAACCGGCCCGGCGCGTCCTCATGCGTGAAAACCGCGACGACGCCGGGTACTTGGAGGGCCGCCGTCGCATCGATGGAGACAATCCGGGCATGCGCATGTGGCGAGCGCAGCAGCTTCAGGTGCAGCAGGCCAGGGAGCTGTTCTGCCGGGACGTCGAGGGTGTAGCGGGCGGTGCCGGTGACGACGGCGCGCCCCGCCGGGGCGGGAACGTTGTCGCCGAGCTGACCTGAACCCTTTGATCCCGCGCCGGACTGCGACGCGGCGCCGCCGTCGGAGGTGTTTTGCCCGTCGCCGGCGTCACCGCACACTGCGTCCGCAATGGAGCGGTAACCCGTGCAGCGGCACAGGTTTCCCTTGAGGTTTCGGGGGAGGTTGGCTTTCTGTTCCTCGTCGAAGGTGGCGGCCGTCATCATCATGCCGGCCGTGCAGAAACCGCACTGGAAACCCTGGTTATCGAGGAACTGCTGCTGCACCGGATGAAGCTCTTCCCCGTTCGAGAGCCCCTCGACGGTGGTGACCGAGTGCCCTTCGGCTCGGACAGCCGGGTAGATGCAACTGTGCACGGGTATGCCGTCCACGTGGACCGTGCACGCGCCGCAGTCGCCGCCGTCGCACCCTTTCTTGACGCCGAAGTTGCCCTGTTCGCGCAGGAACGTCCGAAGGCACTGGCCCGGCCGTGGAGCGGCCTCGGTGGCTGTTCCGTTGATCTCGATTGCCATGCTCAGGCCTCCTTCTGTGCGGCTTGGGTGGATGGTTGCGGCGAGGTGGCGTGCGGCGGCCAGAAATCGCCCGAGACGGTGGGCGGTCCGTCCGGAACCGGCTCGAGCAACTCCGCGCGGATCTCCTCCGCAAGGCGGAACGTCATGTCGCGGCGCCATTCCGGGAGCCCGTGGATGTCGTCGTGGTACAGCTCCGCAGGGATTGAATGCCCGACGGCGGCGGCCAGCCGCCCGGCGTCGGGCAACTCCGCGGCGGCGAACCGCAGCTGCACGGGCCGTTTGGTCGCGGCGGTGACGGTGAGGACCAGGCCGCCATCGGCGTCGAGCCTTCCGATCAGCAGCACCCCGGATCGCCCGAGGTTGCTGAGCGAGAGCCGGCGGAAGGCCACCTTCGCCGACAAGGCCGCCGCCGGGAGCTGGATGCTGCGAAGTAGCTCGCCTGGCGCCAGGCAGTTTTTCCCGTCCCCGGTGACGAATTCGGTCACTGGAACGGTACGGCTGCTGCCGTGGCATCCGAGGATCGTGGCCTTGGCATCCAGGCCGGCGCACAGCGAAATCATGGGCCCGGCGGGGAGTGATGTGCACACATTGCCGCCAACGGTGGACATGTTCCACACCTTGAACGAGGCTACGAAAGAGTCGCAGCACGGACGGAAAAGATCCAGTCCCGGCCAGTTCCGGCCAGCCACGGCGTCCGACACGGGCAGGGCGTAAAGCTCGGCGACGGTGCAGGTGGCGGCCAGTTCAATGCCTGCGTCGCCCACGGCGACGGCCGGCCAGCCCGCGTGCCCCAGATCGAGCAACCGTTTGAGCGGTTCTTCGCTGCCCACGGGTCTGCCGTAGGAGAACAGGACCGTGCCGCCGGCAAGCCAGGCGTCGCCCTCGCGCCACTGGCCTGGATCCGTGGTGGCAACCACGGACTCGATGGTGTTCATGTCCATGGGGTCACCTTGCTTTGTTCGGGGGTGTTGGTCTGATGGATCGGTCCTGCGCCGTCCTTGAGCGAACCCACGGCGGAGGCCGGGCGCGGCGCGCGGGACGCGAGGATTTCGGCGGTAATGGACACGGCCACTTCCGCGGGAGTCACTGCGCCGAGATCCAATCCGATCGGCGAATGCAGGCGTTCGAGGGACTCGACCGGGATGCCGCAGGCAAGCAGTCCATCGATCCGCTGCCGGTGGCTGCGCCTGGAACCCATGGCTCCCACATAGGCGAGATCCAGATCGAGGGCTGTTTCCAGCAGGGGAATATCGAATTTGGGATCGTGGGTCAGCACGCACACCACCGTGCGGGAATCGATCCGGCCGGCGGCTGCTTCCGCGGCAAGGTAGCGGTGCGGCCAGTCCGTGACGAGGTGGTCGGCGCCGAGGAAACGGCCCTGGCTCGAAAAAGCGGGCCGCGCATCGCACAGAGTGACCTCGTAGCCCAGGAGTTTCCCGGCGGGGAGCAATGCCGCGCCGAAGTCGTTGGCGCCAAAGATCAGCATGCGGGCCGCGGGCAAGCGGGTTTCCACGAACAGGGTGATGGGTTCGGCTTCCGGCACGGAACCTCCGCAGCCTTCGGCCGGGGCGAGCCGCACCAGGCCAGCACGGCCTCCATGCAGAAGGGGTTCTAGCTGGGCCGCGGCCGCGCGGATCACGGCGTCATCCCCGCCAAGAAGGTCTGAAAGTTCCCGCGAACCAGCGGCGGAAAATCGCGCCGGATCAGGCACGACGACGGCGCCTCCCGCAGCGTCAAGCCTGCGGATGAGCGCCAGGGAAGAGCCGCTGGAAGCGGTGCTCAACAAGGCCGGGTCCAGGCCGGCGGGCCCGGTCGGCTGGATGTGGACTTCCAACTCGCCGCCACACGTGAGCCCGACGGCGAACGCGTCCTCGGCGCTGTAGCCGAACGACTCGAGGCGGCTGCCGCCGTCGTGCATTGCTTGAAGGGCGGCTTCCACCACGGCGCCTTCCACGCAGCCCCCGGAGAGGCTGCCAAGGACATCGCCGTGTTCGGAAACCAGCATGGACGTGCCGAGGGGCCGGGGGACCGAGCCTCCCGCGGCCACGATGGTGGCAACGGCGCATCGCTGCCCGGAGACCGCGGGCCGCCACATGCCCAGCGAGGGCATCAATTCCAGCATGGCAACACCTCCTTTTCCGAGGTCCCGGACCGGAAACCCGCCCGGGGCAGTGTGCGATCTTGCCTCATATTCTCATTCCTTGCGTCTGTACAGGAGAGCTTCGGGTAAACAGGCGACCCGTTGCGTGAAGAGGACCGGGGCGGGCCTCTCATTTCCCACCCCGGTCCTTAGCGGAGCGGCCGCACCTCACCGCCGCCCGCCGTCGTCGTCCGCTTGATGCGGTTGGTGACGATCGGCGGACGCCTATTCATTGCGGTGATTTGCGGCCGGACCGCCGTCTCAACGGCCGGCTACGCTCCCATCAGCGCGCTGATCGGCCCGCGGGCGAAGTAGACCAAGAAGCCGACGGTCACCACCCACATGAGCGGATGGACCTTCCTGCCCTTCCCGGAAGCCGCGTGGATCACGGCCCAGGAGATGAATCCGACGCCGATGCCGTTGGCGATGGAGTAGGTCAGCGGCATGGTGACGATGGTGAGGAAAGCGGGCAGGGCCACGGAGAACTTGGAGAACTTGATCTCGCGGATCTGTGCCATCATCATGGCGCCCACCACCACCAGGGCCGCGGCTGCGACCTCGAGAGGAACCACGCTGGTGAGCGGGGTCAGGAACATCGAACCCAGGAACAACAGCCCGGTGACTACCGACGCCAGGCCGGTGCGGGCGCCTTCGCCAATGCCGGCAGCGGAGTCGATGTACACGGTGTTGGATGAGCCCGACGTCGCGCCGCCCGCCACCGCACCCAGGCCTTCGACGATGAAGGCCGACTTGAGCTTGGGGAATGTTCCGTCCTTGTAAGCCACTCCGGCGCTCTTGGCGAGGCCGGTCATGGTGCCCATGGCGTCGAAGAAGTTGGTGAACACCAGGGTGAACACCAGCATCGTGGCCGCCAGGCCGCCAATCCTCGAGAACGAACCGAAGAGGTCGAAGTGGCCCACCAAGCTGAAGTCCGGGGCCGAAACCAACTGGCCGGACAGCACCGGAGTGTTGAGGTGCCAGCCACCGGGATTGGCTGCGCTGCCAGGCCCGATGTGCATGACGGCCTCGACGACGGCGGCGAGGATTGTGGTGGCGACGATTCCGATCAGGAGTCCGCCCTGGATCTTACGGGCCACAAGGATTCCCATGACCAGCAGACCGACGATGAAAACAAGGGTTGGTATTGAGGTGATGGAACCATCGTTTCCGAGCTGAACCGGCGGTCCGCCTTTAGTGGCGCGGACGAAGCCGGAATCGACGAAGCCGATGAAGGCGATGAACAGGCCGATGCCAACGGTGATGGCGGCCTTGAGTTCCTTGGGGACGGCCTTGAAGATCGCGGTCCGGGCGCCTGTGACGCCGAACAGGACAATCAGGATGCCGTTGATGACCACCAGGCCCATGGCTTCCGGCCAAGTGACCTCATGGATCACGGCTACTGCCAGGAACGAGTTGATTCCCAGGCCCGCGGCGAGCCCGAACGGCAGGTTCGCGATCAGGCCGAAGAGGACCGTCATGACACCGGCGGTCAGGCCGGTGACTGCCCCCACTTGCGCCGCGGACAACCATCCGCCGGCCACATCCGTGGGTGCGTTCTGGGCTGAGAATCCGCCGAGGATCAGTGGGTTGAGGATAACGATGTAGGCCATCGTGAAGAACGTGACGATGCCGCCGCGGAATTCGCGGGCCAGCGTGGAGCCACGCTTGGTGATCTGGAAGAAACGATCCAGGAAGGAGTTCGACGCGGGGGGCCTGGGGCTGCTGCCCCGCTGTGCCAGTCCGGTTGCCGTGTGCTTCTCGCGTGCCTCTGTCTGCCCTGCGCCGGAAGGCGCAGCCTGCTTTTCAGTTGCCGTTCGCATTTCTGCGGGGTCCAGGATTGTCATTTCAGCCACCGGGCCCTAGTAGTCAATCCTGGAGTCAAGCGTGTTCCAGGTGTTGAAGGGTTCCAGGATGGCCGGGGCCTGGGGGTCGCCCAGTTCCAGCTTGGTGACCGGCATGAGCGTGTCCCGGTCCTCGTTCTCGAAGTATTCGTAGAAGACGGCGTCGTCGAAGCCGACGGATGCTGCGTCGTGCCGGTCTGCTGCGAAGACCACCTTTCCGATACGGGCCCAGAGCGCCGAGGCCAGGCACATGGGGCATGGCTCGCAGCTCGTGTAGAGGGTTGCCCCGCTGAGATCGAAGGTGCCGAGTTCGCGGCACGCATTGCGGATGGCGGTGACCTCGGCGTGGGCCGTGGGGTCGTTGGAGGCGGTGACCCGGTTGACGCCTTCGAAGGCGCGGCCATCCGCGGTGACAATGACGGCGCCGAACGGCCCGCCGCTGTTGAGGACATTGGCTGTTGCCAGCTCAATGGAAGTGGCCAAGAAATGTTCGGCCGTGACGGTGGTACTCATGTGCGACTTCCTTAGTGCTGAGGAAGCCTGTAACCAGGGAGGCATCTGAACATGACAGACCAGTGCTGCGATTACCAGGCTTCAGCATGTGCTTTTGAAGGTTTCGCCTGGTAGATAGCTTCCCGGAGTCCGGGTGCCCGCCTTTGGCAAATTGAGATTAGCACCGGTGGTGTGAGCCGCGCCATAGTTTCTGGAAAAAAAGTTTCAACATGTGAAATTCATGCTTGGCGCCCGGCAGGGGAGCGTTTCGCCGCCGGTCACATTGACGCACTTCGGGGAGCCACCTACGCTGGGTGCCACCGGCAGGGTTGACCTCCGGAACCTGGATCAGCAGACAGGAACCACTGAGCTGGAACGCAACTACGCCGACCAGACAAGGATCCCCGTGTCCCAGACATCCGATTTCCAGCCAGCAGCCCCGGCAACGGATCCAAGCTCTTCCCGGCTCTGGATCAAGAATCCCCTCGCAGTGTTCACCGCCAACGGCCTCGACGCCCGCGGCGGCATCGTGGTCAGCGATGGGAAAATCGCAGAGCTCGTCCCGGCAGGAAAGCGTCCATCCGCGCCCTGCCATGAAACGTTCGACGCCGGCAGCCACGTCCTGCTTCCCGGGCTCATCAACACGCACCACCACTTCTACCAAACCCTCACGCGAGCCTGGGGCCCAGTAGCCAACGCTCCCCTGTTCCCCTGGCTGCAGAACCTGTATCCCGTATGGGCGCGGTTGACGCCGGACAGCCTCGAGCTTGCCGTGAAGGTAGCGCTCGCGGAACTCCTGCTTTCCGGCTGCACCACGGCAGCCGACCACCACTACCTCTTCCCCGCGGGACTTGAGGACGCGATCGACGTCGAGGTCGGCGTCGTGCGTGAACTCGGCATGCGCGCGACCCTCACCCGCGGGTCCATGACGCTCGGCGAGGACGACGGCGGCCTGCCGCCGCGTTCCACCGTGCAGCGTCCCGAGGTGATCCTCGCGGACAGCGAACGGCTGATCGGGAAGTATCACGAGCGCGGAGACGGAGCGGTTATCCAGATCGCCTTGGCCCCTTGCTCGCCGTTCTCCGTGACCAGGGAAATCATGGCCGAGAGCGCCGCCATGGCCGAACGGTTGGATGTCCGGCTCCACACGCACCTCGCGGAAACCATCGACGAGGAAGACTTCTGCCGCGAGATGTTCGGGCTGCGCACCGTCGACTATCTGGACAGCGTCGGCTGGCTCGGAAAGCGCACCTGGCTGGGCCACGGCATCCATTTCGACGACGACGAGATCGCCCGGCTGGGTGCCGCGGGCACCGCCGTCGCGCATTGCCCGACGTCGAACATGCGGCTCGCGTCGGGCACCGCACGGGTGCTGGAACTTGAGGCCGCCGGCGTGCCGGTGGGGCTGGGCGTGGACGGTTCGGCGTCGAACGATGCCTCCAACATGATCCTCGAAGCGAGGCAGGCGTTGTACCTGCAGCGGCTGCGCTACGGCGCGGACGTCCCGGTGGAGCGCGCCCTCGGTTGGGCCACGCGGGGGTCCGCTGCAGCGCTGGGCCGCACGGACATCGGGCAGATCGCTCCCGGCATGCAGGCCGACCTGGCCTTGTTCACGCTCGACGGGCTGCGCTTCTCCGGCAGCCACGATCCCGTCGCGGCCTTGTTGCTCTGCGCGGCGGACCGCGCCGACCGCGTCATGGTCGCCGGTAAATGGCGCGTTGTGGACGGGCAAATTCCCGGCCTGGACATCCCGGAACTTATTGCCAAACATTCAGCCGCCGCACAGAAAATCATCAGGGGTTAGGAGTAGCCTCTCGATTAGGTCGTAGATCAGGAGGCACATCATGACCGTCCCCCAGCACAACACGCCGACTCCTCCAGGTTGGTACCCGGACCCCTCGGGCTCCGGGCAACTACGGTGGTGGGACGGTAACGCCTGGACCGGGAACGCGTGGAACCCGCCGGCCCAGGCCGGCGCGGGTCAGGCCGGCGCGGGTCAGGCCGGCCCAGGTCAGCCCGGCGCGGCGTGGCCCGGCGCAGGCCAGGCCGGCGCGGGTCAGGCGGGCGCAGCTCAGCCCGGCGCGGCGTGGCCCGCGGCCGCAAGGCCCGGGCAATACGGGGGGCCTCCGCAATACGCGGGATCGGTCCAGCCCGCGCCGCGCCCGGAAATCAGCAGGGGGACGCCGGTCTACAATCCGTTCATCTGGCTCGTCACCCTGCTGCCAGTGATCACCCTGATCATCCTGTTGCTCTGGAACCCGGTCTTCCACCTGCGGTATGTCGGCGCTCGGCGCGTACCCACCCTCGATCCCAGCGCGTTCAGCGTTCCCTATTTCCTGCTGGTCATTTCAGGCTGGCTCATCTACGGGGTCAGCGTCCTCTTGTCCTACCTCGACTGGCAAAAGTTGCAAAGGGACGGGGTGGTCCGCCCCTTCCATTGGGCATGGGCCTTCCTCGGCGCCGGAGTCTACGTCGTGGGCCGTTCAGTGATCGTCCACAAGGTCGCCCCGCAGCGCGGACTCGCGCCGGTTTGGGCACTGATTGGCCTAACTGCCCTGAGCCTGATCCTGGTGTCCGTCAAAGCGAGCATGATCATTTCGACGATCGCCAAGGCTTTGCCAATGTAGCTTCGCCGGGCAGACTTTGTCCGCGACGCTACTTGTCGGTCAACCCGAAGCGGGGGGGGGGGGGGGGGGGGGGGGGG
>NZ_JBYSXB010000008.1:12338-137306 GCF_058781765.1 Arthrobacter sp. FW306-1B-G06A
CTCCCCAGGTGCCCCCCGCCTTTTTGGCTCTATTGCGCAGAGTCCCTCATCCCCAGGGGCAGGAGCCCTAGGAACGCTGCCGGCCGAACACCGGAAGGGCACGCAACCAACGGGAGAAAGTCCCGGGCGTGCGGTCACAGTCGGCCGGAATGTAGAAGTCGGGATCCGTGGCGCCGAACGGCAGGTACAGTTCCTGGCCGGGCGCCGGGAATTCCACGACGTTGTTCTTATCCTGCGAGTCCATCTGTCCTCCTATTTCATGCGCTCAAGTTCTCCATGGCGATGCGGTTGAAGCTCTTCGTTACTTTCCACATCTTGGAAAACATTTTTTGTTATATGGAAATGGTAGAGGGGATTCCCGAACCGCGTCAAGGGGTGTCCGCGGGACCGCGCCCCCGCCGCCAACCGCCGTCGGTCACATTCGGAAAGGAGATAACGATTCTCCGGAAGTGATGTACACCACTGGCAAAGGTGGGCTACGCTTTCTTCAATTCGTGGCGCAGGTCACGTAACCTGGGAGCAGCAGGCAGGGTCGTAATGAGCTGGCATCAACGGATGCCGGCTCTTTTTTGTTGGGCCGGCTCCACCAGAAACGCGTACGAAACACGCGCTTAATTTCATTGGTGGACCTTAGGGGTTCCACCTCATAGAAGTTGGGATATGACCATGAGCAACAAGATCGTCCTCGGCGACAACCAGTACGGCAAGGCTGAAGTCCGCGTCGTCAAAGTCACCCGCGACACCGACCGCCACCAGATCGAAGACCTGAACGTCACCTCGCAATTGCGTGGCGACTTCCAGGCTGCGCACCTCCAAGGCGACAACGCACACGTCGTCGCCACGGACACCCAGAAGAACACCATCTACGCCTTTGCCCGCGACGGCATCGGCTCCCCCGAAGCCTTCCTCCTGCGCTTGAGCGAACACTTCACCTCGGGCTTTGAGTGGGTCACGGGCGGCCGTTGGGAAGCCGAGGCCTACACCTGGGAGCGCATCCAGGCACACGGCTCCGAACACGACCACAGCTTTGTCCGCAAGGGGCAGGAAGTCCGCACCGCCGTCGTGGTCCGCGAAGGCGACACAACGCACGTCATCTCGGGCCTCAAGGACCTGACCGTCCTCAAGACCACGCAGTCCGGCTTCGTCGGCTACCCCCGCGACCGGTACACCACGCTGCCCGAGACCACGGACCGCATCCTCGCCACCGACGTCTCGGCACGCTGGCGCTACAACACCGGGCTCGACGCTGCCGGGACCGACTTCAACAAGAGCTACGAGGACATCAAGGCCCTGCTCTTGGAAGGCTTCACGGAGAACTACTCCCACGCCCTGCAGCAGACCCTGTTCGACATGGGCAAGAAGGTCCTCGAGGCCCACAGCGAAGTGGACGAGATCAAGTTCTCGATGCCCAACAAGCACCACTTCCTGGTGGACCTCAGCCCGTTCGGCCTCGACAACCCCAACGAGGTCTTCTTCGCCGCCGACCGCCCGTACGGCTTGATCGAAGCCACGGTCCAGCGCGATAACACCACACCGGCCCCGGCTGCGTGGAACGGCATCGCCGGCTTCTGCTAAGCCTCTAAACACCCGCCCAACTGACTCGCATCAAATGCGAGTCAGTTGGGAGGCCATACCCAAAACCACCTTGTTAGCCAGACAACGTTAGCCAGACAAAGACGTCTGCCATGAACCAAGAAAGTCTGCCATGAACACCAAGAAGAAAACCCGCCCCGCAGGGTCCGGGCCAGCCCGCCCCGAGGACCAGCGCCTCTCGATCGGGAGCACGTTCGCCTACGGCTTCCAGCACGTCTTGACCATGTACGGCGGCATCATCGCCCCGCCGCTCATCATCGGAGCCGCCGCGGGCATGTCCTCGCAGGACATCGGCCTCCTGATCGCGGCCTGCTTGTTTGTCGGCGGCCTCGCCACCATTCTTCAGACCATCGGCATCCCGTTCTTCGGATCGCAGCTGCCGCTGGTCCAGGGCGTGTCCTTCGCCGGCGTTTCCACCATGGTGGCGATCGTCCACGGGGGCGGCGGGATCCAGGCGGTGTTCGGCTCAGTCATTGTGGCGTCCTTGATCGGCCTGGCGATCACTCCCCTCTTCTCCAAGATCATCAAATTCTTCCCGCCTGTGGTCACGGGTACCGTCATCACGACAATCGGACTGACCCTCATGCCCGTCGCAGCGAACTGGGCCATGGGCGGCAACAGTGCGGCACCCAACTACGGCAGCATGGCGAACATCGGACTCGCCGCGGCCACGATGGGAATCGTCCTGCTCCTGAGCAAGATCGGCAACGCGGCCATCTCCCGCCTGTCCATCCTCCTTGCCATGGCTATCGGGACCGTCATCGCCCTCGCCACGGGCATGGCAGATTTCTCCAAGGTCGGCCAGGGTCCGATCGTTGCCTTCCCCACTCCGTTCGCCTTCGGTGCTCCCACCTTCGAAATCGCGTCCATCGTTTCGATGCTGATCGTCATCCTGGTCACCCTGACCGAGACCTCGGCGGACATCATCGCAGTTGGCGAAATCGTGGGCACCAAGGTCGACTCCAAGCGCATCGGCAACGGACTACGCGCGGACATGCTCTCAAGCGCCGTCTCACCCCTCTTCAACTCCTTCACCCAGAGCGCCTTCGCCCAGAACGTCGGCCTCGTGGCCATCACCGGCATCAAGAGCCGCTTCGTGGTCAGCGCCGGCGGACTCATCCTGGTGGTTCTCGGCGTGCTGCCAGTCCTCGGGCGAGTAGTCGCAGCGGTTCCGACGCCCGTCCTGGGCGGCGCCGGCGTCGTACTCTTTGGAACCGTGGCCGCAAGCGGCATTCGCACGCTCTCAAAGGTGGAGTACCGCAACAACATGAACCTGATCATCGTGGCGGCATCCATCGGCTTCGGCATGATCCCGATCGCCGCCCCGAAGTTCTACGACCAGTTCCCGTCATGGTTCTCCACGATCTTCCACTCGGGCATCAGCTCGGCCGCCATCATGGCCATCCTGCTGAACGTGCTCTTCAACCACTTCAAGGCCGGCAACTCGGACAACCAGTCCGTGTTCGTGGCAGGCACGGGACGCGTGGTCACCGAATGGGACATTGCGTGCCTTGCGAACGGCGACCGTTTCGAGAACGGCAAACTGATCGACGCCGAGGGCAAGGAAGTGCCACTCACGTCGTCCACCGCCGTCGAGCACTGACGGTTCTAAAGCGCCTTTCTGCGCCGAACTGGCAGGTGTTGCCCCTCTTCCTCAGCCAAGGAATGGGGCAACACCTGCCATTTCGCGCTAGTTACGGGTCCGCGTGAGACGGTTGTTTCATGAGGATCGATGAGCGAATCGAACAACACTACTCGGAGCTTGGGCCGCAGGAGCAAAAGGCCGCGGATACCCTGCTGGACCGCTTGGGCGACCTTGCGGTCTACAACGCGGCCGAGCTCGCCCAGCTAAGCGGCGTTTCCAAGGCCACCATGAGCAGGCTCTTCCGCCGCCTGGGATTCGCCGATTTCAACGAGGTCAAGGAACACACCCGGAGCCTGAGGTCCAGCGGAGTGCCGCTCGCCAGGCAGGAGGCCGACGGCGGGATCCCCCTGCATTTGGCACAGGAGCAGCAGAACCTGGACCGCCTTTTCGATACGCTCGACGACGATCGCCTCCTCAAGGTGGCACAACAACTGGCTGAGGCCCGGAATGTCCTTCTGATCGGTTTCCGCAACAGTTTCCCTGTCGCCCTCCATTTCCGGCAGCAGCTTCTCCAGTGCCGTTCGTCGGTGGCTCTGGCCCCTCAGCCGGGCCAAAGCGTGGGCGAGGAGCTCGCCGGACTGGACGGGAACGACGTCGTGGTTCTGCTTGGATTCCGGCGCAGGCCCGACCGTTTCGACCGTGTCCTGAAGGCCGCTACCGCCACCGGCGCGAGCACCATCTTGATCGGAGACCCGAGCGCGCGCTGGCTGGCGGCCGACGCCTCCGTCTGGATCGAATGCCCCGTGGAGGGCAGCGCTGCCTTTGACAGCTATGCGTCGGCCATGAGCCTCATGAGCGTCCTCGCGAACGGCGTGTTGGCGGCGAAGGGCCGTTCAGGAAGGGATCGCGTCCGGGAAATCACCGGGCTGTTCGACTCACTGGAAGAGATCGAGCGACGGTAGTCCGAAGGCGGCCGTGCTCGGCTCGCTCGCCGGGCCCGGCGCCAAGCGTAAAGAAGAGTTAGCGGTCCGGAAACTGAACTGAAACATCTGTTCCATTGAATTGAACCAGTGAAACGACTGCCCCGGTCGTGGAAAACCCTGATTCGAGGAACCGATGGCCGAAGCACAACTCGCCCCAGAGAAGACCGGCACCCTACTTGGCCACCCGATTGATGAAGCCGCCGCACGCCGTGACCCGCGGCTCAGCAACGAAGACTTGGTGCCCCTGAACAACCAGCGCTGGAGCAGCTACAACCTGTTCGCGTTCTGGATGTCGGACGTCCATAGCATCGGCGGCTATGTGACGGCGGGCAGCCTTTTTGCCCTCGGCCTGGCGAGCTGGCAAGTGTTGGTGGCCCTGCTGGTAGGCATCGTGATTGTGCAGGTGTTTTGCAACCTCGTGGCGAAGCCCAGTCAGAAGACCGGCGTCCCCTACCCCGTGATCAACCGGGCCGTCTTCGGCGTCAAAGGTGCCAACATCCCGGCCATCATCCGCGGTCTCATCGCTGTCGCCTGGTACGGAGTGCAGACTTTCCTGGCCTCCGAAGCCCTGGTGATCGTGTTCCTCAAGTTCTTCCCGGCCATGAAGCCGTTGTACGACGTCCATCAGTACGGCTTCCTTGGCCTTTCTGCCCTGGGTTGGATTTGCTACGGAATCCTCTGGGTAGCCCAGGCCGCGTTGTTCTGGAACGGAATGGAAAGCATCCGCAAATTCATCGACTTCGCCGGACCGGCCGTCTACGTTGTCATGTTGGTTCTCGCCATCTACTTGGTATCCAAGGCCGGCGTCAGCAACATCAGCCTCAACCTCTCCGCCGGCGAACCGCTCGACTTCGCTGCGTCCATCCCGGTCATGATCTCCGCGATCGCCTTGGTGGTGTCGTATTTCTCCGGCCCCATGCTCAACTTCGGCGACTTCGCGCGTTACGGCAAGAGCTTCAAGGCCGTCAAGAAGGGCAATCTCCTGGGCTTGCCCGTCAACTTCCTGTTCTTCTCGCTGCTCACGGTCATCACGGCGTCGGCCACCACCCCGGTTTTTGGGCACCTCATCACGGACCCGGTCAAGACCGTGCAGGAAATCGATTCGGTGTTCGCCGTGCTGCTCGGCGGATTGACCTTTGTCATCGCGACCGTGGGCATCAATATCGTGGCCAACTTCATCTCGCCGGCGTTCGACTTCTCCAACGTGAGCCCGCAGAAAATCAGTTGGCGCATGGGCGGCATGATCGCCGCCGTCGGATCCGTCATCCTGACCCCGTGGAACTGGTACTCGAACGACGACGCCATCCACTACACGCTCGGCGTTCTGGGGGCGCTCATCGGCCCGCTCTTCGGCATCCTCATCGCCGGCTACTACCTCGTGGGAAAGCAGAAGGTGTGGGTTGAGGACATGTACACGATGAAGCCAAGCGGCAAGTACTGGTTCCGCAACGGCTACAACCCCAACGCGGTCAAGTCAGTGGCCATCAGCGGCGTAGTGTCGATCGCCTCGGTCCTGATTCCCAAAGCGCTCCTTGACTCCGGAGCCACCACAGTCAACGCAACTTGGATCGGCAACTACAGCTGGTTCCTCGGTTGTGCCTTGGGCCTGCTGACCTTCTGGTACTTCGAAAAGCGATCCCCCATGATCAACCTGGAGCCTAACGGCGTCGAAGTGAACGACGGCAGCCTCGCCTGAGCGCCCGCCGTCATCAAACAGAAACCGCCGGACGCTCGCTCACTTATAGGGCCAAATTCCAGGACGCTCGCTCACCAGGTGAGCGAGGGTCCGCCAAAAACCCCACATAGGTGAGCGAGCGTCCGCCAAAAACCCCACATAGGTGAGCGAGCGTCCGGGACGGATTAGTTCTGGTTCAGCTCGGCAGAGATCGCGAGGGCGGCCTCGCGCAGCAACGGCACGGCGCGGTCGGCAAAGTGCTGGTCCACGCGGGACACCGGTCCGGAAACCGAAATAGCCGTGGGCGTCGGAGCGTTGGGCACAGCCATCGCGAAGCAACGGACGCCGATTTCCTGCTCTTCCTCGTCGATCGAGTAGCCGCGTTCGCGGATCCGGTTCAAATCGGCGAGCAGGGAATCGATGTCCCCGATGCTCTTGGCCGTGGGAGTCGGCATGCCCGTGCGGGCCACGATCCCGCGGACCACTTCGTCGTCCAACTGGGCCAGGATGGCCTTGCCGACGCCGGTGTCGTGCGTATGGGCGCGGCGGCCCACCTCGGTGAACATGCGCATGGAGTGCAGGGACGGAACCTGGGCAACGTAGATGACCATGTCGGAATCCAGCACGGCCATGTTGGACGTTTCGCCGAGCCGGTCCACGAGGGACTTCAGCTGGGGGCGGGCCAGTGCTCCGAGTTGCTTATTGGCGCCTTCGCCAAGCCGGATGAGCCGGGGGCCCAGTGCGTAGCGGCGATTGGGCAGTTGCCGGATGTAGCCGAGGGACACCAAAGTGCGCAGCAGGCGGTGGATGGTGGGGAGCGGCAGGTCTGTCGACGACGACAGTTCGCTCAACGTGACGTCTCCGCCGGCGTCGGTGATGAGTTCCAGCAGTTCGAAGACGCGCTCGACGGACTGCACGCCTCCCGAGGGCTTTTCAGCCATTCCGTTGTCTCCTATGGCTCGGAATCCGACAACCCTTATCCGCATCGTGAAAAGAATTGCTTAGAACACTCAAGATACAGCACGCGACGCCGGAATGCTTGCCTGCCGATCAGGGCTTGTGTTTCCACTTTGTAGATAATAATATCCATAATACGAAAACATTCGGTTTGAGCGGAGGCCCGTTACGGGCCTTGTACGAGGAGGAAATTCAATGGCGAACCCGAGCCCCGGAAATTCGATCACCCTGCGCGTCGCCGCGCCGTCGAGCTTCACTGCCACGAGCGAGCTGGCCGCTGCGGTCGCCGCTGCCGGTGCGGCCGTCACCGCGCTGGATGTGACCGAGTCGCACCACGACACCCTGGTTGTTGACGTCACCTGCAACACCACGGACGAAGACCACGCCAACCGCGTCAAGGACGCCCTCAACGCGCTCGACGGCGTCACGGTCCAGCACGTCTCGGACCGCACCTTCCTCATGCACCTGGGCGGCAAGCTCGAGGTCGTCCCCAAGGTGGCCCTGCGCAACCGCGACGACCTTTCGCGCGCCTACACTCCCGGCGTCGCACGTGTCTGCCTCGCCATCGCCGAGGACCCGGCAGCTGCCCGCAACCTGACGGTCAAGCGGAACACCATCGCTGTCCTCACCGACGGTTCGGCCGTCCTTGGCTTGGGCAACATCGGCCCGGCCGCGGCACTGCCTGTCATGGAAGGCAAGGCCGCGCTGTTCAAGCAGTTCGCCAACGTCGACGCCTGGCCGGTCTGCCTGGACACCCAGGACACTGAAGAAATCATCATGATCGCGAAGGCCATGGCTCCGGTCTACGGCGGCATCAACCTTGAAGACATCGCAGCCCCGCGCTGCTTCGAAATCGAGAAGCGGCTCCGCGACGAGCTGGACATCCCCGTCTTCCACGACGACCAGCACGGAACGGCAATTGTCACCCTCGCGGCCCTCGTCAACGCGTTGCGCGTAGTGGACAAGAAGCTGTCCGAGGTCAAGATCGTTGTCTCCGGCGTCGGCGCTGCCGGCTCTGCGATCATCCAGCTCCTCAAGGCGCAGGGTGCGCAGCACATCGTCGCCGCCGGCCGCTCCGGCGCCATCCACTCGGGCGAAAAGTACGACGACGAGCACCGTTCCTGGATCGCCGCGAACACCAACGAGGCCGGATTCTCCGGCACGCTGCACGAAGCCCTCAAGGGTGCTGACGTTTTCATCGGCGTCAGCGCTCCGCACGTGATCGGCGAAGAGCAGGTCGCCTCGATGGCCGAGGACGCGATCGTGTTCGCCATGGCCAACCCCACCCCCGAAATCGACCCGGTGATCGCGTCCAAGCACGCAGCGGTGGTGGCCACCGGCCGGAGCGACTTCCCCAACCAGATCAACAACGTGCTGGCCTTCCCGGGCTTCTTCCGCGGACTGCTCGACGCCGGAGCATCGGACATCATCCCGGAAATGCTCGTGGCCGCGGCAGAGGCTATCGCCAACCGGGTCGCAGATGATGAACTGAATGCGAGCTACATTATCCCCAGCGTCTTCGACCCCCACGTTGCAGCCGACGTCGCCGCAGCCGTAGCAAATGCAGCAAACGCAGCAAACGCGCGGAAGCAGCAAACGCAGGCCGCTCGCGCTCTCTAGGAAAGGACCACCCCATGGCTCTCACAGTCACAGACCCCCGGCCGATCGAACGAGCCGAGGAGATCCTGACTCCCAAGGCGTTGGCCTTCGTGGAGGAACTGCACCGCCGTTTCGCGGGCACCCGCACCGAGCTCCTCGCGGCCCGCGTCGCCAAGCGCGAAGAAGTAGCCCGCACCGGCCGCCTCGACTTCCTGCCGGAAACCCAGGACATCCGCGACGGCGACTGGAAGGTCGCCGAAGCACCCGTGGCCCTGCAGGACCGCCGGGTCGAGATGACCGGCCCGGCCTCCCCGGCCAAGATGGCCATCAATGCCCTGAACTCCGGCGCCAAGGTGTGGCTCGCCGACCTCGAGGACGCCAGCACCCCGACGTGGGCGAACGTCATCGACGCCATCCTGAACCTCCGCGACGCAGCCCAGGGCACCCTGAGCTACACCTCCCCGGAGGGCAAGGAATACCGGCTCCGCACGGACGCGCCGCTCGCCGTCGTCGTCGCCCGCCCCCGCGGCTGGCACATGGACGAACGGCACCTGCTGCTCGACGGCGAACCGACCGTGGGCGCGCTGGTGGACTTCGGCCTGCACTTCTTCCACGTCGCCAAGCAGCTCCTGCTCAACGGCCACGGCCCGTACTACTACCTGCCCAAGATGGAAAGCCACCTCGAGGCCCGGCTGTGGAACGACATCTTCGTCTTCGCCCAGGACTACCTCGGCATCCCGCAGGGCAGCGTACGCGCCACCATGCTGATCGAAACCATTCCGGCCGCGTTCGAAATGGACGAGTTCCTCTACGAACTGCGCGACCACGCGTCCGGCCTGAACGCCGGCCGTTGGGACTACCTGTTCAGCATCGTGAAGTACTTCCGCGACGCCGGCGAGTCCTTCATCCTGCCGGACCGCGCGTCCGTGGTCATGACGGCCCCGTTCATGCGCGCCTATACGGAACTGCTGGTCAAGACCTGCCACAAGCGCGGCGCCTTCGCCATGGGCGGCATGGCTGCCGTCATCCCGAACCGCCGCGAACCCGAAGTCACAGCCCAGGCCTTCGAGAAGGTCCGCGCGGACAAGACCCGCGAGGCGAACGACGGTTTCGATGGTTCCTGGGTGGCCCACCCGGACCTCGTCTCCACGTGCCGCGAAGTGTTCGACTCCGTGCTCGGCGACAAGCCGAACCAGCTGGACAAGCAGCGCCCGGAGGTCTCCGTGACCGCCGATCAGCTGCTGGACATCTCCTCCGCCGGTGGCCACGTGACCGAGGCGGGGCTTCGCTTGAACCTCTACGTCGCCGTCGCGTACACCGCGGTGTGGCTTTCGGGCAGCGGCGCCGTTGCCATCCACAACCTCATGGAAGACGCCGCCACGGCGGAAATCTCCCGTTCCCAGGTGTGGCAGCAGATCCGCAACAAGTCGGTCCTGGCCGACACCGGCAACACGGTCACCCGCGAGCTGGTCACCCGGATCCTCGGCGAAGAGACCGACCGCCTGCGCAGCGAGGTCGACGCCGAGTCCTTCGAGAAGTTCTACGAGCCGGCGAGCCGCCTGATCGCGGACATCTGTCTCTCCGAGGACTACACGGACTTCCTCACCACTCCCGCCTACGAGCTGGTGTAGGAATGGCCGCATCCTCCTTCTCGGCGGCAGATCTTGCCGCGATCGACTCCCAACTGGCCGCCACTGACCAGTTGCTGGAGCGCAATTACCCCGGCGACGACGGCACCCGCCAGCCCGTGCACACGGTGTACGTCCCGGCGGACCGTTTCACGCCGTCGCTGTCGGCTGAATGGGGCGCCCAGGCAATCACGACGGCGGAGGCCCACGGCGGTCTCGAAAGGCTCGGTACGTTGCTGGGCCAGGAGCCCGAACTGGCTGCCGCCGTCGCCACCCGTGTGGCTGCCAAGTTGCGCAGTGAACCGATCGAGGACTTGCGCCTCGACTTCGAGGACGGCTACGGCGACCGGGGCGACGAAGCAGAAGACGTCGCGGCCGTAGCGGCTGCCCAGGCTGTCAGCGAAGCCGTTGCCGCGGGGTCCGCGCCGCCGTTCATCGGCATCCGGTTCAAGTGTTTCGAGGCCCCCACCCGGGCACGTGGCCTGAAGACCCTGGACCTGTTCGTCTCCACTTTGGCCTCGGCCGGAGAACTGCCCGAGGGACTCATCCTGACCCTGCCGAAGGTCACCACGGTGGCCCAGGTGCAGGCCATGGACTTCGCGGTCTCCCGACTGGAGGAGATCCACACGCTCCCGGCGGGCCGGCTCCGTTTCGAAGTCCAGGTGGAGACGCCGCAACTGATCCTCGGCCCGGAGGGGACCTCTCCCGTGGCCCAGCTTCCGCACGCAGTTCCGGGCCGCATCAGCGCATTGCATTACGGCACCTACGACTACTCGGCTTCGTTGCAGATCTCCGCGGAGTACCAGTCCATGGAGCACCCGGTGGCGGATTTCGCGAAGGAAGTCATGCAGTTGGCCGTTGCGGGAACGGGCATCCGGCTCTCCGACGGCTCCACCAACATCATCCCGGTGGGCGACAACGTGGAAAACGCGTGGAAGCTGCACGGCCGTTTGGTCCGCCGCTCCCTTGAACGCGGCTATTACCAGGGCTGGGACCTGCATGCTGCCCAGTTGCCGAGCCGTTTCGCCGCAACGTATGCCTTCTACCGCGAGGGCCTGCCGGCCGCGGCGGCCCGCCTGCGCAACTACGTGGAGCGCACCGAAGGCGGCGTCATGGACGAACCCGCCACCGCCCGGGCCCTGGCCGCTTTCGTCCTGCGCGGCGTCCAGTGTGGAGCGGTAGGTGCCGAAGAAGTGCTGGCGCTTGCCGGCGTCGAACTCCCCCGGCTGACTGCACTGGCGCATCCGCGGCTCGCACACACCACCTCCAAGTAAGGATCCAATGATGGGCAAGTACTACTATCCCCAGGGCGGCCTGCCGCCCCAGACCCACCTCACCACCGAACGCGCAATCGTCACGGAGGCCTACACGGTCATCCCCAAGGGCGTGCTGACCGACATCGTAACCAGCAACCTGCCGGGCTTCTCGAACACGCGTTCCTGGATCATTGCCCGCCCTATCTCCGGATTCGCCACCACGTTTTCCCAGCTGATCGTTGAGATCGGCCCGGGTGGCGGCGCTCCCAAGGCAGAGTTCGAGGCCGGCGTCGAAGGCGTCGTCTTCGTCACCAAGGGCAAGGTCAACCTGACCCTCGACGGCGAACTGCACCAGCTCGAGGAGGGCGGCTACGCCTACCTCGCTGCCGGTTCCAACTGGGGCCTTGAGAACGTCTCGGACGACATCGTCTCCTTCCACTGGATCCGCAAGGCCTACGAGCGCCTTGAGGGCTATGAAGCCAAGTCCTTTGTCACGAGCGACGACGAAGTTGAGGCCGGGGAAATGCCGGACGTCAACGGCGTCTGGGCAACCACACGCTTCGCGGACCCCAACGACCTGGCCCACGACATGCACGTGAACATCGTGACGTTCCAGCCCGGCGGGGTCATCCCGTTCCCGGAAACCCACGTCATGGAACACGGCCTGTACGTCCTGGAGGGCAAGGGCATGTACCTGCTCAACAATGACTGGGTCGAAGTGGAGGCGGGAGACTTCATGTGGCTGCGCGCCTTCTGCCCGCAGGCCTGCTACGCCGGCGGCCCGGGTCCGTTCCGCTACCTGCTTTACAAGGACGTCAACCGTCAGGTCAAGCTGACCTAAGGCACTCCTTTCCCAACTGACTCGCAGTTAATGTCGTTATGAGCGCTCATAACGACACCTACTGCGAGTTAGTTGGGTTTGGGGCCGCGCCCGCGTTTTCGGCGTTGACCCCCTCGCTTCCGAAGAGGACGATCGAAACTACGGGGGCAAGGGCGCCTGGCCCGTTGCCCCGCAGCATAGCTTCAGGAGGCAGCCATGGAGGCGGCGCGGGCCTCTCGGACTTCCCGCGTATCCCGGACTTCGCGGCGAGCGCGGATGGCCGTCGTCCTGGCTCTGATCCTGGCGTCCGGTTCATGCACCTACCCTCTGACGGCTGAACCCCCGGCGAGTACCTCGTCGTCCGATTCGCAAGGGGCAGTACCCGAATCCCCCGTTGCGGATTTCTTCGCGCATGAAATGCTCAACCGGGGCGCGCCGGCCGTCGTCGTCCAGATCAAAGTCCGGGGCCGCGAATGGTCCCAGGCGTACGGCAGCCAAGACGTCGAGACCGGCGAACCGGTGGCCGTGACCGACCGGATCCAGGCCGGAGGCATCACCCAGTCCATGGTGGCGGTCTCGGTGCTCAAGCTGGTCCAGGAAGGAAAGCTGGGCCTCGAGGACCCTGTCACTCAGTACTTCCCGGAATTCGGGCAGCTCGTCCATCCGCTGGGCCCCGTCACAGTCCGCTCCCTGTTGAACCACAGCTCCGGCCTGCCCGACGCGTCTGTTGCCATCCTGGATGCCATGCCGACCAAGCGGGCCATCGACACGAGGTTCAGCATCGAGGACTACCTCCGCATGGCCGGGACCGTGCCGTGGACGCACGCGAACTTCCAGCTGTTCCGCTTCTCGGATGCGAACTACTTTGCCCTGGCCGCGATAGTACAGAAGCTCCGCGGCCGGCCGATCGGCGATGTCCTGAAGTCAGATATCTTCGTGCCGCTGGGAATGAGCCACACCTCGCTGGCATCCGAACCTGACCGGGATGCGCGCGACATGATCCAGAGCTATGAATTCATCGACGGCGAGCGCGTCAACGCCTCGCAGCCGGAGTATCTCGTCGGTTCCCCCGCAGAGGGCGTCATCTCCACGGTGGGCGATATCAACACGTTCTACGCAGCGCTCATGCAGGGCAGGCTCCTCACGGCGAGCACCCTCCGCGACATGCAAACCCTATGGCAGGAGAACCACGGACTCGGGCTGCAGCGGTGGAATGACGAATGCACGAACGGCTTCTACTACGGCTACGGCGGGAGCACCTGGTTTGCGAGCATCGCGTTGTCCACGAGCGACGGGAGCCGCCAGATAGCCATGAGCTTCGCCTATCCATCCGACACGGACAAACACATTGAATCGACGGATGGCAGCGGCCAAGCGGAGTTCGAGCAGCTCCGGCAGGTGGCCATCGCCACCATGAACGGGCTGTGCTGAGTCACGACGCATCCTGCTAGGGTCTGTGCATGGATGAAAAATTGGGGAAATTCATCGAGGACTTCGGAACACTGACAAGGCTCTCCCAGCTTGGCTTTGACCATGGCGACGACGGCGAACAACTTCTACAGGCACTGACCGGGCACCTCGCGGTTCCCGCCCATGAACTGTCCGTCGTGACGGAGGAGATCCCGCAGCACCGTCTGGTGGATGTGGACATCGTGATGGAAGGGCTGGCCGGCCGCGACCCCGAGCGGCGGCTGGTAGGAATCGGCGGCGGCGATCAGCGCCACCACATGTCTTTCAGCGACATGTTGCAGCAATCCCGCAGCTACCCGAGGTTTCCCCTCAGCCAGCCGGACTACAGCAACCTGGCCACCGGTCCGGACCAACAGCGCCAGGCCGTTGCGCTGGGGCTCTGGCTCTTCAGCTACGCCGGATCGCCCATAGCGGTCCTCCAACGTGGTGCCAAGATCGAGCGTGGCCGGCAGACTGCGTCGCTCGAAGTCCTGGCCACCCACCCTGCCGTCGCGTCGAGGTTCCTGGCCGAGGTGCGGCGCGAAATGGAGCACAAGAGCGTTTTCAAAGGCCAAGTCATCTCGCTCTCCGTCAGCGACTACGGGCCGGGCATCAGCGGAGTGACCTTCATCCGGCGGCCGCAGCTCGCCAACAGTGACGTGGTCCTTCCGGACGGGCTCCTCAGCAAGGTGGAGAGCCACACCCTTGGCATCGCACGGCAAGCGGACATCCTTGCGGCACACGGTCAGCATCTCAAACGCGGCCTCCTACTCTATGGAGCGCCCGGGACGGGCAAGACGCACACGGTCCGGTACCTGCTGAGCCAAAGCGAAGGTACGACGGCGGTGCTCCTCTCGGGCGGCTCACTCGCCAGAATTTCCGAGGCGGCCAAGATCGCGCGGGCCTTGGCGCCGTCCATCGTGGTGTTGGAGGATTGCGATCTGATCGCCGAGGACCGCAGCTTCGGCCACGGGCCCAAACCGTTGCTCTTCGAGGTACTCGACGCCATGGACGGGCTGGACAACGACGCCGACGTCGCGTTCGTTCTGACCACCAACCGGGTGGAACTTTTGGAACGGGCCCTCGCCCAGCGGCCAGGACGCGTGGACCTGGCAGTGGAAATCCCGCTTCCGTCCAAGCACGAGCGGGTGGAACTTCTGCGGCTGTATTCCAACGGAATCGCGTTCTCCGCCTCGGCGATCGAAGCCGCGGCAGGCCGGACCGCCGGCACCACGGCGTCGTTCGCGAAGGAGCTGATCCGACGCTCGGTGGTCGCCGCCGCGCTGGCAGACGAGACTCCCGGAGACCCGCACCTGGGCACCGCGGTGGGACAGCTCATGGCCGACGGCGAGGCCCTGACTCGTAGCCTGCTCGGAAGCAACGGGAGCGCGGAGTAACCACGTTGTCAATCGTGAGCACTGTCCTTGGCGCCAGGGTCAATCCGGCGACAGGAATCACTCAGGCCGGAGACTTCTCCTGTTCGGGTTCCTGGTCGGCGGGTGTCCACGTGAGCTTGACCGTGGCTCCGTCGTTGTTCTCGTCGATCCTCAAGCGCAGTTCCTCGCCATAGAGGAACTCGTGTTCAAAATGCCGTCCGTCAATGCGCGCCGCATCCAGGAGCTTTGTCATCGCCGTTGCCATCGCCCGGCCCCAGTCATGCGGATTCTTGCTGGACGCGTCTTCAAGGGCTGAATAGCTGACCATAGATCAATTGTTCTCCGGCTCGCGACGTTCTGCCAGACCTCGGTCCGGTCCGGACACTAGCCGGAAGCAGTTTCCGGCTTCCTCCGGTGGCCGCAACTCTTATGATGCACTCCTCGGGCCCGGCTGCAGGCTAAGTCCCGCTGCGGCCATGTCCGCCGCGAGTACACCGGTGAGTTTGGCGTGCCCGGCAGCGTTCAAGTGGACGCCGTCCACCAAGTCCCCGGCAACCTGGTATTTGCTGATCCAGTCGCCGACGCTAAAGAACGGAGCACCGGCCTTGGCCGCAATATTGCCCAGCAACGCGTCAACCTCGGTGCGGCGCCCCCCGCCCGCGTTGGCACCCCTGGCAAGGGTTCCGATCATCACGAGCTTCGCCTGCGGGTACCTCTTTTTGAGGGCGGCGAGGAGCCTGTTGGCGTTGGCCGTGATCTGCTCGTCGCTGGCGTTGTGGGAGGCATCGTTGCCTCCACCTTCGACAACGATCAGCGGCGGCGTCCCGTAGGGCAGGACCCAGTCTCCGCGCTGCAGCGCGTCGATATAGTTTCCGCTGCTGCTCGTCGCGGCGACGTATCCTGTACCGCCCCGGGCCACGGAGTACACCTTGTAACCAAGCGAGCCCAAAGCCCCCCGCGGCCATGAGCCCAGGGGCTCAGACTGGGAGTCCCCGATGAGGACGGCGGTGTGCCGGACGTCCGAGAGGATGATTTCGTTCCGGTTGTTGCTGGGGTTCTTGTACAAGGACCCCACGGGAAGCTTTGACGGATCTTGTCCGGACTCAGGTTTCTTGGGACTCTGGCCCGCTGCGGCTGGACTACCCGAGGGTGCAACGGGTGCCGCTGTCTGCCTGCCGCTGGATGAGTCGCCCGGTTCAGCAGGCGCCTGCGAACAGCCTGCCAAAAGTACTCCGGCGGCGATCATGGCTGCGGCGGAGCGGAATATGCGAGATTTGTGCATCGGCCTGTCCCGGGCTTGCTTTCTGTTCGTTTTAGCGCTGTACAAGCAACTTTCCATTGCTCATAGACCGGTGGCGGAACGAGCCGACAGCCTGCCTACGTCGGAGTCTATTGGATCGGGACGGGGAAGGTCACGGCGAGGTGGGAATTATCCTCGCCGGATGGCCGGTGTGGAAGAATTTCATTTCGCACCCCCATCATTCCGACGCACAGATAGGAACCACGTGCACGCACCGGCGCCCGAGCCGGACACCCGCTCCGTCCCCGATGTCCGTTCGCGGCGATCATGGACGGAAAGACTGCGCTCAGCGCAGCTCACGTTGGGATTTGTCATCGTTTTCTGGGGATTGGGAGCGCTGACCTCCAGCCTCGCCACGGGGCCGGACGCTCAATTGCGGCTCAATTTCGCACTGACGCCTCGCTCCGTACCTGATCACTGGTGGGCCGCGGCGACGTCCGCCTTCTGGGCCAGGGACCTGACGGGCTATGTGCTGGAAACTGCTTTGGTGCTGCTGCTGGGCCTCCCGCTGGAACGCCGGATGGGACAGCGGGCGTACGCAATCGCTGCGGTCTCCAGCCAGATTCTGGGCGTGGGCATTGCCCTGGGATTCCTTGCCTTGGCCCAAGGCTTGCTCGGTAACTGGACAGCCGAGATAGGCAGCCACCTCTTCGTGGGTCCGAGTGCGTTCATCATCGGTACCGCCATGGCGGGTACTGCGTCCATGGCAACCCTGTGGAGGCGCCGGATCCGGCTTGTCGTCTTCGCCTTGTTGCTCCTCCTGGCCCTCTACAGCGGAGGGTTTGCGGACTTGGTCAGGCTCGGCGCCGCAACCGCGGGCACGGTTCTCGGGCCCCTGCTCATGGGCCGCCGGCCGCGGTTTGCACGCCCGGTCAGTTCCCGGCACGAAGGCCGGGTGCTCCTTTCGCTTCTCCTTGCCGCATCGGCGATCGGTCCGGTAGTCGCCGGCCTCATCCCGCATGCGGTGGGGCCGTTGTCCATCCTGCGTTTCCTGTTCACCAACATCCAGCCTGTCGATCCCCAAGCACTCCAGAACGTCTGCTCCGATCCGGCGCAAGCGAAGGACTGTGCGGTCGCGCAGTTGCAATTACGTGCCGGGGCCGGTGGAATCTTCATGGCCATCCTTCCGTCTTTCCTCTTGCTGCTGCTTGCGGAGGGCCTGCGCCGCGGACGGCGCTTTGCCTGGGTGGGGACCCTTTTGATCCAGGTGGGGCTTTCCGTTCTCGCCGGAATCGCACTCGCCGGAGTCTTGCAGCAGACTACTTCAGACACCGGCGCCAGCGAGGGGATTGTCGCAATCGAAGGATCGGCTTCCTCGCAGCCGTTCACTTTTGCCTTGCCGCTGCTCCTGCCCCTTGCGCTGACCATCATTCTGCTCGCGACCCGGCGCTTGTTTCATGTCCAGGCCCCTAAAGGGACCTACCGGCGCCTCGCGGTCCGTGTACTTGCGATGGCTGCCGTGCTCAGTGCCGTCTATGTCGGCGCCGGCCTCTTGCTCGCCCAGGACTTCTCCCCCGTTCCGGGACTACCGGAACTACTGGCGGATGTCCCGGACCGCTTCCTTCCGCTGGGCTTCGTCCTGGATGTTCCCCCGGCGATCTTCCCCCAAGGCACGGCCGCCGTTCTCGTGTACGAGGGCGTCGGCGTCGTCTTTTGGGCGGTCGCCGGTGTCCTGATCTTCAGGACCTTCCTCCACCAGGCCCACACCCGGCACGACGCCAGTACGGAGCGTGCCCGGAAAGTCATCAAGACGTGGGAGGGAAGCTCACTGTCCTGGATGACCACGTGGCCGGGAAACATGTACTGGTTCTCCCCTTCCGGGCAGTCCTTCGTTGCCTACCGCGTAAGCACGGGGGTCGCGCTCACGCTCGGCGGCCCGGTGGGACCCACCTCCGAGAAAACCGCCGTCTTCGAAGAGTTTGCCCGTTATTGCAGGGGCAACGGGTGGACGCCATGTTTCTACTCGGTGCCCCAAGAGTTGCGCGACCATGCGGATTCCGCCGGATGGAGCTCTGCGCAGGTAGCCCAGGAAACGGTCCTGCCATTGCATTCGGTCTCCTTCAAGGGAAAGAAGTTCCAGGACATCCGTACGGCGTTGAACAACGCATCGAAGGCGGGCATCCGCTACGAATGGACGAGCTACGCCTCGGCTCCCTTCTCGGTCCAGGTCCAGATCGAGGAAATCTCCGAAGAATGGGTGGCAGACAGGAACATGCCCGAAATGGGCTTTACCTTGGGCAGCCTCGACGAACTCGACGATCCGGAGGTGCGCTGCCTCCTTGCAATCGACAAACGCCACACGGTCCACGCAGTCACCTCTTGGCTGCCTGTATACCGCAACGGTCACATCGTCGGCTGGACCCTCGATTTCATGCGTCGCCGTAGCGGCGGCTTCCGGGCCAGCATCGAATTCCTCATCGCGTCCGCGGCCCTCAGCCTCAAGGATGAAGGATGCGAATTCGTGAGCCTCTCCGGTGCGCCTCTGGCTCGGGCCGAAGAGGACCCTTCCGAGATGCCTCGCCCGAAGCCGCGATCCCGCCCTCCCGGCAACCTCGACCGCCTGCTCGACTGGTTGGGGGCGACATTGGAACCGGTCTACGGATTCCGGTCCCTCTTGGCATTCAAAGCAAAATTCCGGCCGCGATACGAGCCGCTCTACATGCTCTACCCCGACGCCGCTTCCCTGCCTGCCGTTGGGACCGCAGTGGCACGGGCCTACCTGCCAACGCTCAATCTCGGAGCGGGCCTGGCCTTGGCAGGCCGGATCTTCCGATGGCCCAAGCGCTCCGGAACGTCAGGGCGAAACCGCTCCTGAGGCCGACGACGGCTCTTGCGCCTCTGCCGAAGCGCCCGACGCCGGGACCCCGCCGATCGGGACATTGCTGTGGTGCGCTTTGCCGTGGTGAAGTTGCAAGGCGCTGAGCACCAAACCGAAATGGCTGAAGGCCTGGGGAGTATTGCCAAGTTGCCGGCCCGCGTGTGCGTCCCATTCTTCGCTCAACAGGCCCACGTCATTGCGCAGGGCCAGGAGCCTCTCGAAGAGGGCTGTCGCCTCTGCCCGGCGCCCGGCGCCCAAGAGTGCGTCCACCATCCAGAAGGAACACGCAAGGAAGACGCCCTCACCGCCCGGCAGTCCGTCGTTGCTGTCTTGCGGGCGGTAGCGCAGCACAAAGCCGTCTTCGGTCAGCTCACGCTGGATGGCGTCAATGGTGCCGATTACGCGCGGATCGTCGTGCGGCAGGAAGCCCACCTTGGGGATGAGGAGAAGGCTCGCGTCCAGCTCCTTGCTCCCGTAGGACTGGACGAACGTGTTGCGCTCCGCGTCGAATCCGTGGGTCATGACTTCGTCGTGGATGGTGTCCCGCAAAGCCTCCCAGCGATCCAGCGGACCGGGCATCCCGGATTCACGGATTCCGCGGACCATGCGGTCCGCCGCAACCCAGGCCATCACCTTTGAATGCACGAAGTGGCGCCGCGGGCCACGTACTTCCCAGAGCCCGTTGTCCGGCTTGTCCCACGTGCTCTCAAGGTGGCGCATGAGGGCGGTCTGGATGGCCCAGGACTCATCGCCGACGGTCATCAGCGATGCCCGGGTCAGGGACAGGCAGTCCAGGACTTCTCCCCAGACGTCCAGCTGGAGCTGCTCCGCTGCCGCATTCCCGATGCGCACCGGTTTCGAACCCTGGTATCCGGAAAGCCACGTCAGCTCCGTCTCGGGCAAGCGCCGGCGACCGTGCAGGCTGTACATGATCTGGAGGTCGGCCGGGTCGCCTGCCACTGCGCGGAGTAGCCAATCCCGCCACGCGCTGGCCTCCTCGGTATAGCCCGCGGCCAGGAAGGCTTGAAGGGTTAGCGTGGCATCACGCAGCCAGCAATAACGGTAGTCCCAGTTCCGCGGTCCGCCGATCTGTTCGGGGAGCGAAGTAGTGGCGGCGGCAACGATGCCCCCGGTTGGCGCATAGGTGAGGGCCTTCAGCGTGATCAAGGAACGCTGGACGGCTTTCCGGTACGGCCCCCGGACGTTGCAACGCTTGGACCAATCCGTCCAGAATGCCGACGTGTCTTCGAGGGCGATATCCGCCTCGACGGTGCGGGGCCGCCGTTCGTGGCTGGGAGCCCACGTCAGGACGAAGGGCACGTGGTCACCGGCGTTCACCGTGAACTCGCTGACCGTGGTGAAGTCCTTGCCTACCAACGGCGCAGGGGTCTTGAGGTAGACGGAGTCCGGACCGGCAACCGCGCGGAGGCCGTGCCTGTCGCGGCGCACCCAGGGCACCACGTGCCCATAGTCGAACCTCAGGATCAGCTCCCCGCGCATCTTGACCGTCCCGCGGATCCCTTCCACCACGCGCACGATGTCCGCGACGGCGTCGCGCGGCGGCATGAAATCGATGACCCGGACGTGCCCTTCTTTGGTTTCCCACTCTGTTTCCAGGATGAGGGTCCCGTCCCGGTACTGGCGGCGCGTGCAAATTCCCCCGGCTTCAGGTGCCAGGAGCCAACGCCCCGCTTGGGGGGAATCCAGGAGCGCGGCGAAGCACGCCGGCGAATCGAAGCGCGGGAGGCACAGCCAGTCTATGGAGCCCGCCGTGCTGACCAGGGCTGCGGTGTGCAGGTCCCCGATCATCGCATAGTCTTCGATTCTTTGGCCGGTAGGCGGTTGACCGTTCACTGTCCCTTTCCTAGTGCTGATTCAATGGCGGCTATGGCCTTGGCCGTGATCTCTTCCCGCAGGCCGGAGCCATCCACGGCGAGGACTATCCCACGCTCGGAGTACCGCTCCACCACAGCCTGTGTCTCGTTGCGGTAGAGCTCCAGGCGACGCCGGATCACCGGCGCCGTGTCATCGCTTCGGCCCTGCTCCTGCGCCCTGCGGAGCATTCGCGCAACGAGCTCGTCGTCGTCGACCGCCAGTTCGACGACGGCATCCAGCTGCTGCTGGTTGCCGGCCAGAATGCCGTCCAAAGCCTCGATCTGCGCCGTGGTGCGGGGATATCCGTCAAGGAGAAATCCTGCCAGGACGTCGGTGTTGCCAAGCCTCTGGCGGATCATGGCGTTGGTGACGTGATCCGGCACGAATTCGCCGCTGTCCATGTACTTGCTGGCCTCGGCTCCGAGTTCCGTCTTGCCGCCGACGTGCGCGCGGAAGATGTCTCCCGTGGAAATGGCAGGTATGCCGAAATGACCGGCGATGTGCTCAGCCTGGGTACCTTTGCCCGAGCCAGGAGGGCCCATGATGATCAATCGCGTCATGATACTGTCCGTTCGTGAAGCGGTTTGCGTGCCCCGGCATTGTGGCTCGAGCTTAGCAACTGTGGAGCGCTCGCGGCAGGGCCAAGGCAGCCTGCTTCAGACCGTCGCGGGGTCGGTGTTGGCACCGCACAGGATCACGGCCACCCGTTCCCCTGCTGCCGGAACATACGCTCCGGAGTTCACGGCCGCGAAAGCGGCGGCTGCGCCATGTTCCACGACAATCCGGTACTGCTCCCAGAGCAGTGAGCGCGCCGCGGCGATGTCGTCGTCGGACACCAGGACCGTCCGGACGCCTGTGCGGACGGCCACCTCGAAACCGATCCTGCCGATCTGCCGGGCACCCAGGGAATCCGCGGCGATCCCGGAGACGGCCACATCAACAGGTTCCCCTGCAGCGAGGGCCGAATAGAGGGTGGGAGCGTTGTCCGGCTCGACTCCGACAACCCTGGCGTGACCTTCGACGGCGGCCGCGATTCCTGCCATGAGCCCGCCGCCTCCAACGGCCACTACAACGGTGTCCACCTCTCCCAGCTGTTCCAGCAGCTCCGAGCCGACAGTGCCGGCGCCGGCGGCGATTTCTGCTTGGTCGTAGGCATGGCAGTAGACGGCGCCGGTTTCCGCGGCGTAGTCCAGGGCGGCCTCAAACGCTTCGGCGTATTCGCTGCCGCGCTGGACCACCGAGGCTCCGCTGGCCTTGAGCTTCTTGACCTTCACGGCAGGTGCGGTTTCGGGGACAAAAACGGTTGCGGGCACTCCGAGTTGCGCCGCGGCGTAGGCATTCGCAAGCCCTGCGTTGCCTCCCGAGGCGACGACGATTCCAACATTGTCCTTCAGCTCGCCGCGCTCCCGGGCGGCAAGCACGCGGTTGAAGGCACCCCTCGCCTTGAACGTCCCGGTGTGCTGCATGAACTCGCATTTGAACCACAATTGCCCTGGCACCGTCCCGGCATCCGCCTCGAAAACGGGCGTGCGGCGGACCCTCCCCGCAATCCGGGCGGCAGCTTCATCGACGTCGACGCGTGTGATCATGGTAGGTCCTCGTTCCGTGCAGTCAGATCCTGGGCAGGCGCTAGCCTCAGGCTATCGCTTACCGGGCCCACGCTTAGAGGGACTCGACGTCGGCCGTTCCGAGCTGTTGCCGGCGGGCCTGGCGGTTCCGCAGCCAACGGCGGGCAAGGTCCACTGCGGCCCAGATTCCGGCGAGGGGAGACAGCACGACCACGCCGTAGATGAAGATCATCCACGTCAGGATGGCCAAGGGCTGCTGCGCTCCGCTCAACCAGGAGAGGCCGCCGAGCAAGCCGATTGTCCAGAACAAAACCACTCCCACGAGCACTGCTCCCGCCGGAAAATACTCGCTCCTCACAACAGCCATCAGCGTCTCCACCGGCTGCCACCTGCCTTCCATCACCGCGCCCGAATAACTTCAGTATGCATCCGGAAAAACGCCGGACACGGCCAGCGCGCGGGCGAAGTGACGAACATAACCAAGGGGGGCGTGTCGCCACGGATTCGGGAGCCTATGTGACGGGTGGAATGGCGGCGTAATCTGAAAAGACGCACGGTTGATAGCTGGAAAAATGGCTCGGAAAAACAACCCGAAAAATGGTTTGGCCAGGGTCCTGCGAAGGATCTTCGGATTCTTCCTGGTGAGTGCTGTTTGTGGCGTCTTGGCCGCCGGGCTAGTAGTCCCCGGCGTGGCGTCGGCCGGGATGGCTGTCAGTGGTTCGATCCAGTACTTCGACAACCTCCCGGGTGATCTGGTGGTCAATTCGCCGTCGCAGTCCACCAAAGTGCTCAGCGCAGACGGAAAGACGATCGCCACCTTTTATGCGGAGAACCGTGTCCGGGTCAGCCTGGACCAGATGTCGCCGTACATCAAGGAAGCGATTGTAGCCGTCGAGGACAACCGCTTCTACGAGCACGGCGGCATCGATCCCCAGGGGATCCTCAGGGCATTGGCCTCGAATTTCACCAAGGGTACCAACGAGGGTGCGTCGACCCTGACCCAGCAGTACGTGACCAACGTACTCAACGAGTCCCGTTTGGCGGCAGGCCAGACCGGGCAAGTGGTGCTGAGCGGCCAGAAAACCCTGGGTGACAAGGTGCGGGAGATGAAACTCGCCGTCGAACTCGAGAAGAAGTTCACGAAGGACCAGATCCTGGAGGGCTACCTCAATATCGTGTTCTTCAACCGGGACGCGTACGGCATCGAAGCCGCGGCGGAGCATTTCTTCAGCGTTTCCGCGAAGGACCTGAGCCTTCCGCAGGCGGCCCTGCTCGCTGGCCTGGTCAACAGCCCCAGCTACTACGACCCGTCCGTCCATCCGGACAACTCCATCAAACGGCGCAACCTGGTGCTGGCCGATATGCTCGCCCAGCACAAGATCCAGCAGGCAGCCTACGCGGCCGCGGTGGCCACTCCCCTCAAGCTCAACATCACGCCGGGGAAGCAGGGCTGCGCGGCTGCGGACATGGCAGTGTACTTCTGCGACTATATCTCCCACCTGATCCTCAACGACCCTGCATACGGTGCCACCGTGGCTGACCGGGAAGAGCTCCTGTATCGCGGCGGCCTGACGATCAGCACCACCTTGGACAGCCGCTTGCAGGCGGTGGCCCAGCAGCAGGTCGATGCCACGGCAGGAGCGAACCCGGACAAATGGGGCGCCTCCCTGGTCTCGGTGCAGCCCGGCACGGGCAAGATCCTGGCCATGGCACAGAACACGGTGTTCCTGGCCGAGCCCGGCAAATTCGATACCCAACTCAACTTCAACGTTGATTCCGTTGACGCCAACGGCAATGACCTCAACGGAGCCGGGGGCTTCCAGCCAGGTTCCGCAATGAAGCCATTCACTTTCACGGAGTGGCTCAATGAGGGCAAGTCCTTGACCACGGTGGTGGACGCGTCGCGGAGGGTCTATCCGCTCGGATTCCCTTGGAGGGACAGCTGCGGGAAGGTACTCGGCGGCTACAGCACGGCCCAGAAAATCGCGGGCCTTGGCACGGCTGACGATCTCCGCAACAACGACGAGGGCTACTACCGCCCGATGCCCGTCAACTACGGGCTCTACAACTCCATCAACACCGCAACTTTTGCCGAGGCGAGCCAACTGGACTTCTGCGGCATCCAGAAAGTGGTGGATGCGGTGGGTCTCCACAGTGGTGTGGACAACGCGCCCGTGAATATGCACCAATTGGGCAATCTCCTCGGCGGCACCGAGGTGTCCCCACTCGTGATGGCCGATGCCTTTGCCACTTTCGCCAATGACGGCACGTACTGCGGGCCGATCGCGATTGTGGGCATCACGGATCCATCCGGCGGGAAGCTGCCGGCCCAAGCCAGTTCCTGCCGCCCGGCCATCAAGCCCGACGTTGCCCGCGGCGTCAACTCGGTTCTCCAAGACGTCCTGAAACGGGGATCCGGTATCTACATTCAACCGAAAGTCCAGGCCTTGTTCCCTACCGCGGCAAAAACGGGAACGAACAACAGCAATGGCTCTACCTGGGTGGTCGGATACACCACCGGGCTCGCGACGGCGTCCTTCTTCGGCGACACGATGGCAGGACAGAGCCGGGCCGGACAGAACGTCACCATCAACGGCAAGTTCTACACCGCCATCGACGGCTACATGCTGGCCGGGCCGCAATGGGCCAACTACATGACGCAGGTCGCCGGGCTGTATCCGGCTACAGCCTTCCCGGCGCCACCTGCGTCCATGGTCGGGACGCCCACGCCGAGTCCTTCACCCTGAGTTTCAGAATTCCTGTCCAGTAGCACGGACCGTCACTTCGGAGACGTCGACGCCGGGTGGCTGGTCACTCACGAATCGAGCCTTGCACGTAGCGGTACAAGGCTTGACGGGTGGTCATGCCTGTCTTCTTCAGCGCCCTCGAGATGTGGTTCTCGACCGTGCGCAGGCTAATCGCGAGCCGGGCAGAAATCTCGATGTTTGTTTGACTGCCGGCAAGTATTGCGACTTCGGTCTCCCGGACCGACAAGGTCGGCGACAGTTCATGACCAATATTGAGGCTGAGGTGTTCGCCTGCCATCGGAAACCTGCCGTCGAAAAGCCGTTCTGCCTGCTGCATAGCAGCAGCCGCCGTCCTGACCCGTTCCAAAAGACGACGCTTGGATGCGCCTTTGAGCAGCAACCGGACAGCGTGCAGATCAGCATCCGGCCGGTATTTGTCCAAGAGGACCTTGAGCAGCCCGTGGTCATCGTCTACCACTGCTTCGGCTATGGCCAAAAACTGGTTGTGGGATGTGACCTTCGAGTTCCGAAAGACGTGTTCCGCCCTCTCAAGGACCTCACGGCTCGGAAGCAGGCACATGATGAAAACCGAAGTGTAGGCGGCTTCCGTGAGGAAGCCGCGATCCAATTGGGCGTCGATGAGGGTAATGGCACTCGCGTCAAACGACTGCGGATCGTCGTACCGCTGGGCAAAGAGGTCAAAAACGCCCTTGCCAGTCCCCGGAAGAGGGCCGATATCGGCTACATGCGTCCTCGCTTGGGCGCCCACCGAGGCGGGCTCTTTCTCTTCGTCCATCAAAGCCCGGAGTCCCACAAGTCGAAGCATGGCGTCATGCAGGGCACTCGCGAGGAATCCTGGGCGGCCGAGCGCGAACACGCTGCTCATCATCAGATCGGCATGCTGGCCGAACCCAGATTGTGTAAGCGCCAGCGCGGCCACGTAGCTGTTCGCGACGAAGCCGAACCGGTCAAGGCCGCGGCGGGCCTCGATGCGTCTGTTCAGGGAGAACACCAAAGCCTCGTCTAAGCGCCCCGCGACAAGCAGGGCCAGTCCCCGGACGAATGGCTCGATGCCCGACGCCAAACCGAAATCATCAGTTGACTCCAGTGCCTTGAGTGCTGCCAGTCCATCGAAGCGGTAGACCTCCAATATGGCCCGTACCACGGTCAGGACCCCACTCTGCGGATACGCGTTTCCGTAGCTGTCCAGGATCTCGCCCAGGTTTGCCGGCATTCGGTCATACGAGGCGGCGAGGAACAGGCCGAAACCCTCGGCCTCGGCCTCCTGCTGGGGACTGAGTGCGGCAAGTTCGGAGAGCATACCTTGAGCTGCTGCTACGTCATCACCGCGAGTGATTGCCCAGAGCGCCCGCGTCATAGTGAAGAAAAGGGAGTCCTCCGCTTTGCCGTTGACCATGACGGTGTGGGCAAAGACGTGTTCGATCCGCTCCGGGTCTATGGGTCCGCCCCAGTAGAACTTGAGGAACGCGGCCGAGTTGGCCATGCTTGGGTCCGCTTCCCACTGTTCGTAATGGGCTTCCTCCCGCACGCGCAGCTGTTCTTGGAAGTGACGGGCAGCCAGCGTGCCCCCCGCTCCTGATTCTTCCCTCAGCTGCCCGACGGCGGCAGCAACGGAGGGCGTCATGAATCGCCCATTCCCGGGGGCGGGCGCGAGCGCCTCGGCAACGTTTTCGATCCGTTTGACCAGTACCCGACGAGAGTACAAAACGTGATTATCACGAAAGTAATCAACCAGGAGGGGCGGATTTGAGGCCACGCAGAGCTCTCCGTCGATGTTTTCGGACACAGCGACCAGACCACGCCCTTCGAGCCTGTCGAGCATTGTTGTGGCAACGATCGAATGTAAGGAAGCCACCGACCGGGTGCCTAGCATCGACAATGCGTCCAGCGCGAGAAGCTCGTCGGGTTCGAGGCCTTGGAGGAGTGCTTCGGCCGTTCCGCGGAGATCCTCGTTCCAAAGGGTATGGCCGGTCATTCGCCACTCTCCCTCGCAGAGCGTTAGCAGCTTGTTGAGGACGCCGCTTTGGGCGATCCTTACCACCAACCTGGGGTTGCCCGCGGACTTCATCAGGATGTGGGCGGTGACATCGACGTCCGCGGGGGCAGAAAGTGTTTCGGCGATAAGCTGATTGACTTGGTCGTAGCGGAGTGATGGGAGCCGGACTTGTGCTTCCGGCCATCGTTCCGGGACGAGCACGGAGGTCCTCGGATAAATGGGCGAATCGTCCATCGACATGATCAGCGGCCTCTGGGACCGTCTTTGCGCGATGTCCAGGACAGCGAGGGACTCATTATCAAGCAGGTCGATATCGTCGACCACAATGATCCTTGATCCGCGTTGCGAAAGTTGTTCGGCGAGAACGTCAGCCATGCCCAAAGGGCCCGTATGGCGCCCTCGCATATCCAGGCCAAGGGAAGCGATTCCGGCGAGCGGCGTCTGTTGGAGAAGGCGGGCTCCAAACAGGCTGTAAACCTCGGCGCCGGTCTTTTCCAGCTCCGTGATGATTTCGCGGATTGCAGTCGACCGCCCGCTTCCAGCGCGACCAACAATTCGCACGCTAACCCCACGTTTAGCAAAGCCTAGTGCCCGGCGTATTTCTTCCTGGAACACTGAAGACTCCTAACTCTCCGCCCACTACCATTTGAACCCGCGGCAAGTACTTCACCACGGATATCGAGACGAGTCCGGCCCGAACATTCAAACACGCTAAGGAGGCGCGGACTGAAGATTGCGGCGCTTCCATGCGGAATCAGGCAACCAGGACAAAATTATGACGATCACTCACAGATCACTGGAGGCTGTCTGCTCCGGGCCTTGCAGCCAACTACCGCGATGGGAACCGCGCATGTTGACCACGGCCTCGCATGTGTCCCAGGCCCATCCGCAATCCGTTGCGAATCGTATTTCCATGGCGCTGACGATCTCGCCGCCATGGAGAACATCGGATTGGCGGACGATATAGCCAAAGTCCAAGCTCACGCTTTCGCCAGATCCGAGATATGGAATGGTCATTCGCTCAGGGCCGGGCTGGGAATCGAACGCCAGCTGTTCAACGTTGGCGTTGGTCAATGAACGCGAAATAAGCTCCACTGCTGCGACAGGCCCCTGTGAAGCGTTATGGATCAATGCAGTGAAGGATACGGTTTCGCCAGCCCGGGCAGAGTACTTGTCAGCGAAATGCAGCAAGGAAAGGGCTGGCAAACCAGAAGCCGTGGGGGACCTGTGGCGTCCGCTCCGTCCCGAAAGACGGGAGCGGACAAGCCAGTCATGAACATGACTCATTCGGGCCCCGGGGAGTAGCTGATCCTGCAATTTAATCAGCACTTCCGCCTGCGTGCTCTGGCAGCAGAACCTTGTGCCAATCGCGCCGGGTCCAGAATGAACAGGGCCAGCAACGCAAGCCCGGCCGCGCCGGCGATGAAGATGCCGTATGAGGACTGCAGGACGGCTGCCAGATAACCAAGCCCAACGATGTGCCAGATGTATTTTCCGGCAGTAGTCACCTTGTAGGGCTCGGGGTCGTTCTGGGTGTTTGCATCCCCCTTGAGCGTGTACTCGTAGACGTCTGGTGTTGGTTGAACGGACTTGACCAGCCGGTGCGTAACCAAACCCAAGCCGCGTGGACGCTCCACCGTGACAATGCTGCCGTCCTCGATTTCGCCGGCAGGTACTTGTTGCGACAAGACGACCGACCCCACCGGTATTGTCGGTTCCATTGATCCCGAAACCACAACAAGGGGCCGAATTCCGAAGAGAAGCGAGACAGCGAACACAAGAATACAAGCGGCACCCAGGAGCGCACCGAGCGACAAGAGGATCGAGCGGAAAGCACCGTAAGCCCGGAACGCAGGATGCTGGCGCACTTGCTCCGACGTCTCCTCAGGGACCTCCTCCTGCCGGAATTCTCCCTTTGCCGGCTCACCCCCTGCCTCGCTCCGCAGTTCATCAATCCCGCCGTGCTCTTCCTCAAGGTCCGCCGGGCTGCCCATCCGGGCGCCTACCTGGTCCTCTTGGCTTCCCTTCAACCGGTGCGTTTCCGGATTTCCACTACGAGTGTTCACGGGGCAACTGAAACCGCGTCGAAGTGCACGGCGAGCGCCGTCTGTCCACCGTTGTACTTCTCCACGTCCGGGCCGTCTACATAGGTGATAGTGAGTTTCAATTTCTTCGAAGAACCGTCCGCGGCAGGAGTGTAAGCATCTCCCTGGTTCAACACCGCACCCCAGCGAGGTTCAAGGACACCCAGCGATCCCTTTGCTTGGTCCCACCTGACATTGGTGAACAGCACCTTGCCCGTTTCGTCCGCTGCGGTAAACGTCAGGAACGGAAGAATATTCGGTACCCCTGCAGCAACCGTCCCATCGCCGTTTCGAAGGATGATTTTGAAACTCGTATCCGCCTTGAAGACAGAAGTGTTGTTGAACACCGGGATCATGGTGACGACCGACCTGCCAGGTATCAGGTCAGCCGCTCCCGCGACGGCCCAGTCAAATCCGGCTTCCGTATCGGCTTGTTCCACGGTTCCGTTGTCCCGCACAACGCCAATATCAAAGCGCGGAGTCTCGATGAGGGCCTCGCCGACGATGTTTAGATTGGCAAAGTCGTATGCCGCAGCGCTCGTGGCCGTAACGGTCGCCGCGACAAGTGCGCCTGCCGTGACTGCGAGCCGGAGTTTCCCGCTCCGTTGCCCCACCCCTTGCCATACCGGTCGTTTCATAGTCAGCTTCCTCATTTCGTCACCATTCCGAGATCCCACGAGACCTTGCGGTTGGCGATTTGAGTTCCGATGGGGAGCCCAATCGCTCCTTGGGGGTTGTATCCCCTGCCCCAGAAGGAACCATCAGATTTTTGCCAGAGGTAGAACCCTTGGCCCGATCCGTACTGCACAACGCCAGTATCGATTCGGGTCGGGTTTTGCGGGAATTGACCGTAATCGTCGCTGGCGCCATAGCCCCAGAGCTCTCCGTCGCCGTTGAGCAATGCAACACCGGTGAACCCGAACTGCATGGATTTAATCTGGGACAGCGAGGGAACCACAGTGGGCACCGTCGGTGTGGTGGTTGGACCTCGCCCGGTACGGCTAGCGTCAGTTCCCCAGCTCAGTACCTGTCCGTTGGAGAGCAGGGCACCACCCATGTTGATGCCGCCGTCGACCGCAACAATATATGGAGCGCCAGGCGCCACGTTTCGCTTGAACCAAGGCGCAAGCGGACTTACGAGCCTGGGCGTCGCACCTGTGTCGAGTAGGCCCGAGGGCAGGCTGTTTCCGCCTATGCCTCCCCAATAGTAGACGTCGCCGCGCTCCAGAATGAGGAAGAAGTTGGTGTAGGCGCCTTTGAGGTAAATAGGCCGGTTACCGGCGACCGAGGGGTCCGGCAGTCCGGCAAGCTGGCTTGCACCGGGGGCAGCGTTTCCGCCGTAGCCAAGGGGATACCCCCAATGCCAGATGGTGCCATCACTTCGGATTCCGGCACCGGCATATTCAGTGGAGGAGATCGCGATGATTTTGTCCAGGATTGCCCCGGAACCATTCCACGCCGTGTTTATCCGGACTTGCTTCGCGTTGCCATTGGGCTTCGGCGCGTCTGTGCCGTCACGGAAGTTGTAAGAGCCCCATCCCCAGACCGTGCCGTCCTTGTCCAGTGCGTTGGCGTTGTATATCTGGCCGGTCGCTTGCCGAACAATTCCGTCGGGAATGCCGGCGACCTTCTGCGGCGGCTTCTGCCACCCGGAGGTGGGAATATCGCCGTTGATCTCGTAGAACGTAAGGCCCCACACGTAGACGTTTCCGTCGTTTCCGACTCCCATCCCTGTATCTACCATGCGGGAGTTCTTGGAGACGCCGACGGCAAACGGAGGCCCGGCATTCGCTGGGATAGCCTCCGAACGGGCGTGCGTCTTATCCTTGTACGCGGCACTTGTGGCTACGGGAATTTGAGCAGCACCGACAAACGTGGCGAGCCCAAAAAGGCCCGTCGCCGCGAGGCATTGCCGACGAGAAATGTTTGAAGGCTTACTCATGAGCGGGCTTCTTTCGACGTACGAGGATGAGGCCAAAGCCGACGGCCAGCAGGAGCGCGGCCGCGACACCGACTGGAATCAAGTTCCTGAAGCCTGTATGCGCAAGATCGGATCCAGACGCGGGTTTTTCTGGCGTGACATTGGGTCGATCAATGCTTGTGACGAAGTGGAATTTCAGGTTCCCGCCAGCGCCTTGGTAGGAATTGTCAGCGTCGCGTGGGAGCGTCACAGTCCCCACCAAGTTGTATGAGGCGCCGGCTTGAAGTTCGGGCAGTCTGATCGTGCGCCCGAGCACTTCTCCAACACGGATCCGCTCGACGACCGCAGTGCCATCTGGAGTATTCATCGTCAGTTCCATCGGCGCGGCTCCGGAGAAGAGGACATCGGAACGTCCCGAAATCTCCAATGCAAGCGGCACCGGCGAGTCGACTAGATTCTTGACGGACATGTCCCATTTCTGAGATTCCCCAGGAGCCGGAGCGTCAATAACTAGCGACGTCGGTGCCGTATCGATGAGATCCGAGGCCACAGCCGAGGCGCCGGCAGACTGCACAAGTCCAAGGAAGACCGCGGCAATCACCGCGATCAGCGCGCGGATGCTACGGGGCGCGATCATTTGCTTTCTCCGTTGGTCAGTACGCCAAGTTGGGTGGATTTTCCGCTCGCCTGTGCCCCACTGTTGGGCGCCAGGACCGCTGATACGCGGACAGCACGCTGTTCACCCGGAGCGACGTCCTGGAACGTGAGGCCAGCCTGGTTGACCTGCTGTGCGGTGGCGTTTGCGATCGCGGGCGTTGCTGCGCCGTCGAGGTAGACCGTGAAAAGCAGCGTGCCGAACAGATCACCGCTTTGTGGGTCTGGATCGTACAGGGAGACCGTCAAATTGCCGTTCACCCCTGGTTTTCGGTTCGTTACCGATACATCGAACTCAACAGGTTTGCTTTCAGAGAAGACCGTTCCCGCTGACAGCGGCAGGACAACGGCCGTCTCCGGCGTATCAGCATCGCGAAGAACTCCCGTGCTGTCCCGTACCGCAATGTCGAAGCGATTCGGATTGCCGAGGCCTGAACCAGCGATGCCCGTCCCCAGGTTCACGCGGGCGAAGTCCGTAAAGGCGGCCGCAGTGGTGCCGGCGCCGAGAACCAGCACGCCTGCCACGAGCCCAAGGGTCAGCCGCTTCCATCCGTCGCGCTTCACCGTCCTCCTGGTCATGGGTTCACCGCCTCAAAGTTGAACTGGATATCTGTTGCGGCCATCTGCCATCGGTTGTCCACCGTGTCGGGAAGCTCGACCCGAACATCGAGAAGCTTGTATTCGCCGGCACGCAATGGATCAGGCCAGGTGATTGCCGTCAACTGCCCTGCAGGGACGTGGTCAAGGAGAACCTTGCCACCATCCGAAACTGTGAAAACCAGCTGGTCGAAGAGTTCCAGGTAGGTGCCGGTCTGCGGATTTTTCTCAGCGCCGCGTGGAAGCGGGTCGAGGATGCGCAGGCCAATGAGGCTGGACAGGCGAGGGCTGTTGTTCTTCGCCGCGATCCTCAAATCCAGGACACTGCCTGGGGCCATGGTGTACCCGCTGTTATCTCCGGTCAGGATGATGCGCAATCCTCGCGGGTTGGCTTGGTCCCAATCTGCGGGCGTCGGCAGCCATGAGGGATCAGCTTTCCCTGCGGCCACAATGTCAAAAGTATTGCGGGATCCGTCCAGCGCGACGTCAACGTCAGCGCTGTCCGTAAATGAGGCGGCGGTGATCAGCGTACCCGCCGCAACCAGGGATCCGGTTGCGAGTAACAGCCGCAACCGCCCGCGGCGTTGAGTCCTCATACTGTGTCCTTCATGGGTCCGAGCGCTCCGTTCATTGAGGCCCCGTAGGCCAAGTGCAGGTGGGGACCCGAAGGCCCCCACCTGTTGTCGTTCCGACTACTTGACGGAGGAGGCGTCGAAGTGGGCCTGGACGTAGGAGACCTGGCCCTGCAGTGCGTTGTTGGCAGCTGCACTACCCTGGTCGGGGAGGTTGATGCTGACGCCGAGGACGCCTTCCTTCCCGGCGGTGTAGGTGCCCAGGTCGAGGGCGGTCACGTCGGCCTGCTTGACGTTGGTAGCGATTGCCTTGCCGTCCAAGGTGACGCTGTAGCGGAGGGCGCTAACCAATGCGGGGCTGGAGGTGTAGCCGGCGCGGTCCTGCAACCCGAAGGTGATGGCTGCGCCGAGGGCGGGGCTCTCATTGCGGAAGGGGATCGACACGGACACGGTGTCGCCCGGGGTGATCAGGTCCGCGCCGGGAACCTTGACGTTCACACCTGCGGCAGTGTTTGCTTCCTGCCATGTGCCCGGAACAGGCAGGCCGGCGGTGTCCGTTCCAACCACCTGGATGTTGAAGCGGTTGTTGCCGCCAACGCCGGAATCAGCGGATCCGTTGCCAATGTTCAGGTTGGCGAAGTCGGTGAACGCAGCAGCCGTCAGCAGCGCGGTGACGCCCAGCAGCGAACCGCCGGTTAGCAGGGCACGCTTACGACCGGAGCGAAGTTTGGTAGTCAAGAGGAGTTCCTTTCACGAGGTTGTCGGCGGGTTCGCCGACAGTGCGAGTGACTGCATCGGCAAGGGACAGGTACATTCCCTTGAACACCGGCGCGCGGTGTGCAACCAACAAGAAACTAAGGTCGCAATTGGGCCACTGAGTGGTGTTTCCCCGCAATTGAGTGGCAAAAAGGGGCAAATTAGGTGGTGCCGAGAGGGATCATTGAGTGTCGACGGTCTCAAACTCCGTTGAAACTCCTCCGAAGAGCGGAGCCGGTTCAGCGCCGAAGTTCTCGCCTTCGCGCTGGCAGAATTGCTCGCTGCGGACGAAGCCAGGCCCACTGATGCACGGCGATCGCCACGGTAACGGGTCCAGAGGTACTTTGCCGCCCACTGGCTGGGTGGCCGCCGCTAACGACGTCTTTCTAGGGCCGTACCGATGACAGAAGCCGGCGTACCCCCGTCCGCGCCCCCGGGGTACGCAGATTTCCTGTGAGTTTCGGAAGAGTTCGGCTACCCGCAATTGAACCTGTCATGAACGTTTCCACAGTGAGGCCCAATCGGCGGGACGGATCCCTTCCCCGCAACAAGAATCATCCGGGGACGCATTCTCGATCGATAAGAACGCAATAGCGAAGGGTCTTATTTTGATGAAGACAGCCAAGAAAAACGGGCTTGCCACAGCAGCGGTCCTGGGCGCCATACTGATGGCCGGATCCGCGGTGGCGCCGGCGATGGCCGACGACGCTTCACGCGGCGGCGAGGATGTCCAGGGCCAGCAAGGATCCGACAGCAAGGCCCAGGGCGGCCAGGGCGGCCAGGGCGAAACATCGAAGCACGTCCTGCTGCTTTCGGTGGACGGCCTCCACCAGAAGGACCTGGATTTGTACGTGCAGAACCACCCGACGTCGGCACTGGCGTCGCTGGTCAACCACGGCACAAGCTACACGCACGCCCAGACACCCGTGCCTTCGGACTCCTTCCCCGGTATGGTGGGCCAGCTGACCGGCGGAAATCCCGGGACCACCGGCGTCTACTATGACGATACGTTCAACAGGGCGCTCCTGCCGGCCGGCACGACGGACTGCAAGAACACGGCGCCCGGCGCCGAAGTGGCCTTCACCGAAGCCGCGGACAGGAACCAGAACGCCCTCGACGCCGGCCAAGGGCTGGCCGGGCTTCCGGCCAGCATCCTGAACATGACGGGGCAGCCCGGCGCACTCCTCGACCCGGCTGCCCTCCCGGTTGACCCGGCGACGTGCAAGCCGGTCTATCCGCACCAGTACTTGAAGGTGAACACGGTCTTCGAGGTGGCGAAGAGCGCCGGCCTCACCACGGCGTGGTCGGACAAGCACCCCGCCTACGAAATCCTGAACGGCCCTTCAGGCAAGGGCCTGGATGACCTGTTCACCCCTGAGATCAACAGCATCGCCCCCGCTCCCTTCAATGGTGACTGGACCAAGGACAACGCCGCAACCCAGCAGTACGACGGCTACAAGGTCAAGGCCGTGCTGAACGAAATCGACGGCAAGGACCACTCCGGCACCAAGACGGCCGCAGTACCTGGAATCTTCGGGATGAACTTCCAGGCCGTGTCGACGGCCCAGAAGCTCCCGACGTCGGACGGCCTCACCGGCGGTTACCTCCAGGGCGGCACCGTTCCCGGGCCGCTCTTGAGCAAAGCCCTTGACTTCGTCAACGCTTCTGTCGGTAAGTTCGAGTCCGCGCTTGCCGCCTCCGGCCATGCAAAGGACACCACGGTGATCCTTTCTGCCAAGCACGGGCAGTCGCCGATGGACGCTTCGACGCTGACGAGGGTGCCTGACAGCGCAATCATCGACGGCCTGAACGCAACGTGGAAGTCGGCCCACCCCGGCTCCGCAGACCTCGTGGCGTTCTCCACCGACGACGACATCATGCAGCTCTGGCTTTCGGACCACTCGCAGGCCGCAGCGCAGTTCGCCAAGGACTACCTGGCAGCGCACCCTGCCGCCGGTAACGACATCAACGGCGCCGCCAAGACCGTGACAACCTCAGGCTTGAGCAAGGTCTATGCGGGCAGCGAAGTTGCAAACTACTTCGGCACCCAAACCAGCGATGCACGCTACCCGGACATCCTCGGCATCGCGCAGACCGGGGTGGTTTACACCGGCGGCAAGGCCAAGATCGCCGAACACGGCGGAGCCAGTGCGGACGACCGCGATGTGCCGCTCGTGGTCTCCGGCGCCAACGACGAACACGCCCGGACCGTGACCACCGCGGTCGAGACGACGCAGATTGCGCCGACCATCCTGAAGACGCTTGGCTTGGACCCGAACAAGCTGCAGGCAGTGCAGATCGAGGGGACCAAAACCCTCCCCCAGCGCTGATCCAGCGCGCTCAAATCATTGGAGGGGTTCCACGGCCGGAAGGCCGAGGGGCCCCTCCCTTGTACTCATCCGACCCTGGGCTCGACGAAATGGACCGGTCCGCTGGCTAAGCCTGCATTGGGCGCGACGCCCCGTCTGCTTACAATCAAACGTCAGCAACTACTGAGGGAACCATGAAGAAAATCACCACAACCCTGCTCGCGGCCGGGCTCCTCCTCTCCGCTTCAGCCTGCTCGGCATCGCAGCAGCTGAGCACCGCGGACACCTGCAGCAGGGTCAAGACCGTCATCTCGAACGCCACGAACACCACGGACAAAACGGGAACCATCCGGGTAGCCAACCAGCTCCGCCCGATCGAAGCGGTCTCCTCGGATGAGCTGAAGCCCACCCTGAAGACGCTTGTGGACTACCTGGACGAGTCCTCGAAGGACAACCCGGATACCGCGAAGCTCAATGCCATGAAGAACGATTACCAGAACGCGGGTACCAATTACAGCAAGTATTGCGGCGGCTAAAGACAGTTTGCATTGCCTCCCCGAGGACTGGGCATGGCCGCCGAGTCCTCGGGCGGCCTCGCCCTTCCGCTCTGCGCGGCACGGAGACGCCGTTCAGGGCAGCCACCAGTAACAGCTGCAGCTCCGCAACCTGCAGCCCAGCGCACGTTAAAGCGCGGTGTGCTTCCCGAACGGATGGTGGCCCGTGGCTGGCTGTCCGTGGCTCCCCAGCCATTCGGACAGGGCCTCGCGCAGGATCTCGCTGGGCGTGAGGCTGAGCGTTTGCGAAGCCGACTCCAAGGCACGGTCCAGTTCCTCAGGGATCTGGAAATCCAGGGGCGAGGGATGGTTGCTTTCCCGGGCTTCGGCAGGCAAACCCTCACCGCGCAACAACTTGCCGACGGCTGGCTTCATGTCGTTTTCGGTCCACGCCGAAAGTCGCTCGAAATGAGTCACATCTCGTGTCATGATTTTCCCTCCCAACAATCAAGCATCCTCCGTTGGAAGGCTGCAGTCACCCTCTACGAGTAATTACTCTCTAACTATCGCGAGGTTGCGTCGAACGCAGCGAGGGCGTTGGGTCATGTCCCGCTTCTGCGCCCTGCTATTCGCTGGATGATCGTCACGATTTTAGGCGGACCAGGCTGCCTGACGACGCCAAGTTGGAGCATTGCGGTGAGGTCATCGCGAGTGGCCCAATGCTCAGCCAGCTTGCCGTCCTCGATCCTGAACCAGTGCGATTGACGCGCTGACATGCGTCATGGTCATGTCGGGAAACTGGGCAAGTAGCCACTGTACGGTCGCGCGCATCGCTTGGGGTCCGACGACGGCGCCCGGCTCGGTAGTCCCGAAAGGAGCCTGGGCGTGCTCGACGTATGAATCGGCCATGATTTGCTCACAAACGTCCAGTTGTCTCTTGTTCCAGATTTCCTGGAAGTGGCGCCGTACCAGTTCCTTGTTGGCTTCACTCAGAGGAAGGCCTCCTCTGGATAGTTGGTCCCAGCGGAGGTCGACCGGGCCCGTTCGAAGACCCAGGAGTCGCGGAACGGACCCGGCGCTCACGCTAAAGGGTGAGACCGCGACGGACATCGATCAGCCAGGGCTGGTGCCGTCAGAGTGATCTTAGGGCTTGCGTCGATTCCGGTCTAGGGAATCGGACGCCCGGAGTGATAAAAGCTCAGCGGTGCAAGAGGTAGTCGGCCACCCCAACCGGATTCGACAGCCCAAGGAGATGCCCGCCGGGCAGCACATCCGGCTCGAGCCCGAGGCGATCCCGCGCGACCCTCTGCTGGAACTCGAGCGGGAAGAACCGGTCCCCCGCGCCGCTGAGCACCCTGATGGGCACGGCCGGCCACTCCACGAAGTCGCAGCTCGACGCGAAGACTGCGTTTGCCTCGGGCCGCTGGTGCGGTTCTCCCTCGGCCGCGACCTCCGGTGAAACGTCATGGAGGAAGTACTCGTTCACATCGAACTCTTTGCCGTAACCGCCGGCCGCGGCGGCACGCTTGCGTGCGTCTTCCCAGCCGGTGTTGTCCCACCATGTTCCAGGGGTCTCACCCGGGTTGGGAATCATTGCGTTCACTAAGACGATCTCTGCGACGCCGGTCCGGGCACCCACCATGGACGCGGTGAAACCGCCAAGCGATTGCGCAACGAGCACGATGTCGGGCCGGCCACCGATTGCCGCCTCAACCAAGCGCGCGTACTCAGGCAAACCCGCATTTTCGTCGTCTCCCGGCAGATCAACCGCAACAGCATCGTGGCCTGCTTCTTGCAAGAGGGGGACGACGCGGCTCCAATACCAGGCTGAGCCGCCTGCTCCGGGCACAAGCACGAACGCGCTCACGAGGCGTCCCCGAAGAAATCATGGACGAACGGACCAAGGCTCGGCGTCGAAGTCATGCCCCACATTCTTCCCCAGATCGATGCGCCCGCAAGGGACCCGATGAGATCCCTTCGCCTGGTCTTTCCCTGCAGAAGGCCTGGTGGGAGGATGCCTATAGGCGCGAGCAACTACGAGAAGGACGGGAAACGGAATGTCGACCCAGGAATCCGTGGAAACAGAACGCAAGTACGACGCTGACCTGGAAACGCCTCTTCCCGCGTTCGAGGACATTGCCGGCGTCGAACAGGTCGCAGACCCTGCAGATCATCAGCTCGAAGCCGTCTACTTCGACACCGAAGGCCTCATCCTTGCCAAGCACCGCATCACCTTGCGGCGCCGCACCGGCGGCACCGATTCAGGCTGGCACCTGAAACTGCCGGCAGAGCGGGACAATCGCGTGGAGATCCATGCGCCGCTGGGTCAGCCCGAGATTGTCCCCGAGGAACTCGCGGAGAGGCTCCTTGTGTTCACCCGCGGCGATGAGCTCAGGCCTGTGGCCCGGATCCACACCCGCCGCACTCTTCACCGGCTACACGGAAGCGAGGACGTCACCCTGGCCGACTTCGTGGATGACCACGTGACCGCCGAGACCTTGCACCCAACTCAATTGGAGAGGCAATGGCGGGAATGGGAAATCGAGCTGGTGCACGGCGATGAAGCCCTGTTTGAGAGCGCGGACCGCGTCTTGTCCGGGGCCGGCGCAACCCCATCGGGGCACGCGTCCAAGCTGGCCCGCGCATTCGGAACGTCCTGGCCAGCTGCGGTACCGGCGCCGCCCAAAGCCCGTCCGAAGGGCTCTGCCGGGGATGCAATAGTTTCCTACATCGCCGCGCAGATAGCTGAAATCACCCAACTGGACTCCGGAGTCCGGCAAGGCGCCGACGACGCCGTTCACGGCATGCGCTCGGCTACGCGGAGGCTCCGCTCAACTTTGTCCGCCTACGGCAAGCTCTTCGACGCCGACGCCGCGGATCAGCTCAAGACCGAACTGAAATGGCTGGGCAAGGTCCTGGGCAAGGCCCGGGATGCCGAGGTGCTGCGCGACCGGATCGGGGAACTGATGAATGAGCAACCCGACGGCCTAGTGCCCGCTTCAGCTGCCAGCAGGATCAATGACGAACTTGAGACAGCCTTCAACTCCGGGTATCGCAACATGCTCCGCTCTCTAGGAACGAAACGCTATTTCCGGCTCCTGGAGTCACTTGAGGAATTCCGCGACGAGCCTCCCACGAAGCCTCGCGCCGGGAAGAAGGCCCGTCCCGTCACGGCCAAGCTGGCCGGTAGGGCGATCAAGCGGCTGCGCCGGTCCCAGAAGGCAGCCGCAGGGCAAACCGGCGTCGAAGGCGACAGGGCATTGCATCAGGTCCGCAAAGACGCGAAACGGCTGCGCCATGCGGCCGAAGCACTGGCGGACGTCCACAAGAAACCCGCCGTGAAGCTGGCACGGAATGCCCAGAAGATCCAGAAGGTCCTGGGAGAGCATCAGGACAGCGTTGTCAGCCGCTCAATACTGCTCCGGCTCGCAAGCGATACCGACGGATCGGTGGAGGACAACTCACCATTCGCTCCCTTGCTCGCTGCCGAAGAGCAGCGAGCAGCGGACTCCGGGGCCCGCTATGAAAAGCTCGCCAAGAAGCGCCTGAATTCCCTGTGATGAACGCAACTGCGGGAAAGGCGGCTAAGCGGCACGGGGCTGGGCCTCAGAGGCTCAGCCTTCGCACTCCACGCAGTACGCGTGGCCGTTCTTTTCACGGGCAATCTGGGAGCGGTGACGGACGAGGAAACACGAGTAGCAGGTGAACTCGTCTTCCTTCTGGGGAACGACTGCAATGATGAGTTCCTCGGCTACGAATTCGCCGCCTGGCACCTCATTGCCTTCAAAAGCATCGGCCTCGTCCAGCTCCCGAACAACGCTGCGGGCGTCCGGAGCATTGGCAGACTGCAGGGCCTGGAGTGACGTGCTTTGGGATTCCGCGACGTCGGAGCGGAGTTCGTCGTAATCGGTTGCCACCTGGGGTTATCTCTTCTCTTGTGTATTTGCTGGCGAATGTGCAACATACACCATGCAGCTGCTATTCCCCACATAGTGGCAAAAATCGTGGCCCGATCGTCATGAGAGCTCCCGACGGCGGCACGGGACCCGGGCGCCCGATCAGGCCTTGCGTACGCCGTCAGATCCGGCATCGCTTCCGGCCTGGCGACCGACATCGCGGTGGAGGTCCTTGTCCAGCCCGTGGCCGCTGGCGAGTTGGGCGAGAAGCACGTCAAGCTGGCCAATCTGCTCCGTTGTCAGGGGGGCCAGAAGCTCCGCTTCATGCTGTTCCGCGATACCTCGCAGTTCACGCAACACGCGTTTGCCGGCGTCCGTGAGGTGCAGTTCATAGTTCCGCCGGTCCGTACTGCTGCGGATCCTCTCAACAAGGCCGCGCTCCTGCAGCGAGTCGATGAGTGAAACCACCCGGCTGGGGACGGCGCCGAGCCTGTCCGCGAGGGAGCGCTGGCTCAACCCGGGGGCGCGTCCGAGCAGGCGGATGACGCCGGCGTCGCTTGGCGTGAGGCCGATCTCCCGTGTGCGGTCGGCAAAGCGCGACGACGCGACCGCGCCTAACTGCGACAAGAGAAAAGCGGTCCGGTTCGGCCGGCCCGGTGTGGCTAAGTCCATGGATTCAGAATACAGGCTTGACAGAATAATTCTAGAGGTGAACTATTTCAGTAGTGATGCAATTAGGAAAGGTTCAGCCATGAGTAGTCGTTCGATTCCCGACGAGGGCGGCCGTCCAGCCAGGTCAGGCGGCCCGCACCCCGGCATTCTCGCCCTGGTCAGCTTGGGCATCTTCCTCGCCAGCCTCATCACGTCCGCAATCCTGACAGGCGGCCAAACGTTCGTCTCGCCCTTTGCTTCAACCGGACAGGTGGCCGCTTTCTTCCAGCAAAACGTCGCCGCGGTGCGGGTCGGCGGCATGCTCCAATTCGGTTCTGCCGTGCCCTTGGGGATCTACGCGGCCACCGTCTACGCCCGGCAGCTCCGGCTCGGCGTACGCGTTCCCGGACCGGCCATCAGCTTCTTTGGCGGAGTCAGCGCGGCCATCTTCCTCATGGTGTCGGGCTCCCTGACCTGGTTGCTGAGCCGGCCGGAAATCACCACGGATGGGACGCTCACCCACGCACTCGCGTTCCTCGCATTCGTAACCGGCGGGGTCGGCTTCGTCGTCGGAACCGGCCTCCTCATGGCGGGAATCGCCGTCCCGGCCCTGATCCTTGGCTTCATGCCCCGTTGGTTGGCTTGGACCGGCCTGGTCGTCGCCGCACTGTCAGAGTTGAGCTTCCTGTCGATGGCGATCGATCCTCTTCAGTTCCTTCTGCCGCTCGGACGCTTCGGCGGGCTGCTCTGGCTGGTTGCCGCAGGCTTCCTGCTCCCCCGCAACCGGGCGGCCGCGAACCAAGAGCCCCGGCCGCATACGCCGCGGACAAGCCGGACAGCGCCATGACGACGGCGGATTCCACCCGGTCGATGTCAGGCAAGGTCGCGCTTGTGACCGGAGCGAGCCGGGGAATCGGTGCGGAGATCGCGGCTGCGCTGGCCGGTGCCGGTGCCGACGTCGTCCTTGCCTCCCGTGACAATGTTCGACTGTCTCGGCAGCTCGCCGCCATTAGCTCGGGTGGCGGGAGAGCGGTAGCGATGTCCGTGGATGTGGGCGATGAGGACTCGGTGAAAGCCCTGCTGGCCCAGATCCTGGACCGCTTCGGCCGGCTCGACGTCGCCGTCAATAATGCCGCAGGCGGCGGGCGGACGCCGGCGCCCCTGGCCGAATGGGCGAGCGCGGAGTTCGACAGCGCCATCTCAGTCAACTTGCGCGGAGTGTTCCTCTGCCTGAAATACGAAATCGAGCTCATGCTGGCGAGCGGGAACGGCGGAGCGATCGTCAACATGTCCTCCACGGCCGGCGAACAAGGAGTCGCCGGCATGAGCGGCTACGTGGCGAGCAAGTTCGGCGTCGGCGGCCTGACCCGGGTGGCCGCGCTCGACTACGCTTCGCACGGGATCCGGGTCAACGCGATCGCTCCCGGCCCTATCCTCACCGAGCGGCTGGCCGGGGCCGGCCAATCCGCCCAGGATCGGGTGGCCGCCGCCGTGCCGCTCGGGCGGATCGGCTCCACGGCCGAGGTTGCCGCTGCCGCCGTCTGGCTCTGCTCGGAGCAGTCCTCGTTCGTCACTGGAACCGTGCTCGCAGTCGACGGCGGCCGGCTGGCCGGAACGCCTGCGTTCAACACCGGCAGAAATCGCTGAGGTCCCCACTTACCCCGAGCCGCTCCAAATGCGACGCCACCACGGCCGCTTGCCCGCAAGCTCCTGGTTCACGGCTTCCTGGGCCGCGGTTGCCTCGGCAGCCGCAGCACGGCGCTCGCGCCAGCGTTCCAGCTCGACGCCGATATCGCGGGTTTTCGTGATCACTGGAGGACCGCCCTGGAGCTGGCGCCGCGCGTCAATGACCCGGGCGTTGAAGTCCTCCACCAGATCGCGCACCTGCTTTTCCGAATACAGGGCGTCAAGCTTCGCATCCAATTCGGCATCCTCGGTGCGGAGCAGAATGGCTTTTGGGCCGAGGCCGCTGAGATGTTCGCGCTGGATGAGGCCTTTGACCCACCAATCGGGATCGTAGCGCTCCCCCAGCCCTGGGATCGGCTTGCCTGCGTACTTCAGATTGTCGAACTTCCCTTGCGCCATGGCGTCGCGGATCAGGTATTCCACCCGAGCGGCGTCGTCCACCTTCTTGCGCTTCCGCCGCTCTTCGTCGTCGGCGGCCTCGAGTTCCGCTTCTTCCCCGGCCGTCATACCGGTGGCGCGGACATTCCGCAGCTCCATGGCTCGCTCCAGCCGGCGCTTGAACGCACCGTTTTCGCCGTTCACGGCTAATCACCGCCTTCGCTTGCGGAAATCCTGGATCTGCGTCCAAGTATTCCGCAAATGGGACATTGGCGGGATGGCACTTGCAAACACCGCCTCTGTTCACGCCTAGCGCAGCTCACTAACCTGACTGGTAACGGCTAGTTCAGGAAGAGGTAACCATGGACGAACAGGGCATTCTGCACCACATCCAGTCACTTGTGGAGGAGGAGCGGGAACTCCGGGAGAAGGCAGAGGCGGCCCCGCCGGGTCCTGCGCATGCCCCCGACCGGGCAAGGCTCGAGCGCATCGAACAGGACCTGGATCAGAGCTGGGACCTGCTGCGCCAGCGGCGGGCCAAGAGGCAATACGGGGAGAACCCGAACGAGGCCAAGCCACGGCCCCCAAAGCAGGTGGAGGGCTACACGGGCTGAAGTCGCAGGAAACCCAGGACGACGACGGCGGGACGCTCCCGCCGTCGTCGTCTTGCCTAGAGAGCCGCCTTACAGCGCCGACCAGCCGCCGTCGGACGCGAGGATGGCGCCGTTGACGTTGGTGCCGTCGTCGCTGAGCAGGAAGGTGATGGATGCCGCCAACTGGGCGGCCGTCGCAGGGTTGGGGACAGCGGCCTGCATGAGCGGACCGAGGCGTTCGGCGGCCAGCTGGGACCCCCACGTTGCCTCGATATTGGTGATGGTTGGCCCGGGGGCAACGGCGTTGAAGCGAAGCCCCTTCGGCCCGTACATCACGGCCGAGTTCTTGGTCAGTCCGACGACGGCGTGCTTCGACGCCGTGTAGCTCGCGCCGGCGGCGGAGCCGCGCAGCCCGGCCTCGGAGGCGACGTTGACCACGGAGCCGGTGCCGGCCTCCAACATCAAGGGCACCACGGCGCGGGTCAGGCGCATGAGGGCTGTGACGTTGATCCGGAAAACGCGCTCCCACATGGCGTCGTCCACTTCGTGGATCGGGGTGAAGTTATCCATGATCCCGGCGATGTTGGCGAGGGCATCCACACGGCCGCCGGCAGCGACGACGACGGCGGCAACGGTCTCCTCGGTTGAGATGTCGCCGGCCACGGGCAGCAGGTCCAGGCCGCTGTTTTCCTCCACCAAGGCGTCAAGGCGCTCCTTGCTGATGTCGGCGGCGATGACCCTGCCGCCTTCCTTCGCGATGCGCAGGGCCGTAGCTTGGCCGATGCCCGAGCCAGCTCCGGTGACGATGACTGTCTTCCCGGCAAAACGGCCATTGATGGCGGCTTCCTGCCATGGAGTTTCGTTGCCCATGTTGTTCCTCCTGAAGGTGCTGGTGGCGTTCCGTCCACTTTATGACACTCCGTATCATTATGTAAGAGTGGATACTGGAGAGATGCCCTCAGACCATACGAAGCCCGTCATCGGGCGCTCCACCGGACGCCCGGCGACGATTGATCCCGACGCCGTGGCCGGCGTCGCGCTCCGGCTTTTTGCCGAGAACGGCTACGAGCGGACGTCAATGGAGGACATCGCGCGCGAGGCGGGAATCGGGCGGAAGAGCCTGTACCGCTACTTCCCCAGCAAGGCTGACCTCGTCTGGGGCGGCATGGAACCGGTAGTGGAAGCTTCGGGCCGTGTGCTGGAGGCCGCCCGCACAGCGGAGCCGTCCGACGGCGGAGCGTCCGACGGCGGTATCCTCGCAGGACTGCGGGCGGCCGCCATCGCCGGGATTTCGGCGATCCCCGACCTTTCCGTAACGCGAGGACGCCTGCGCCTGATCGCAGAGCACCCGGAGCTGGCGAGCAGGAGCTACGATGCCTTGGCTCCACAACGGGACCGGGCACGGCTTTACCTCGTTGCGCAGGGCGTCCGCGAAAGCGCGGCACGCTATCTGTGCGCCGCCTATCTCGGGGCGACGTTCGAGGCCTGGATGCAATGGGCCGCCGGCACGGATCCGGATCCGGGGCCTTACCTGGCGGAGGCCGTTGGCGTACTGCGGGTTCCGGCTTCCCGGCCCGGCGGATAACCTGTGCCTGGGAGGGCAAATGACAGTTCGAAGCGCGGGCATTCTGTTGTTCCGCCGGAGCTCCACTACGGAATTGGAAGTATGGATAGCCCACATGGGCGGACCCTTCTGGGCCCACAAGGATGCACGCGCCTGGTCAATTCCCAAAGGCGAATACCTCGAAGATGAGGACCCCCTGATGGCCGCGAAGCGCGAATTCGCCGAGGAGATAGGCACTCCCCCGCCGGCCGTCGAGTATCACCAGCTAGGCATCTTCCGGCAACCGTCGGGCAAACTCGTGGCGGCTTTCACGGCGGAGTCGGATTTTGAACCGGAGAACATCGTGAGCAACACGTTCGAGCTTGAGTGGCCGCGCGGATCAGGTGTCATCCGGAGCTACCCGGAGATTGACAACGCCATGTGGGCCACGGAAGCCGTCGCCCGCACCAAATTGGTGAGCGGGCAGGTGCCGATCCTCGACGCCCTGATCCGGCACCTTGGGCCACACTAGCTCTGGACGAGCGACTCGATTGGCCGCGGGGAAAGTATGGGATCCGCGTGCCGGTGGACGACCTTCCACTCACCGTCTTCCCGGCGGAAAATCGTCGTCACCCGAAGGGGTATCGGGGACACCTCATCAGATCCGCCAACTTTGGCCCGCGCCCATTCAATTTCGACGATGTACGCAAGCTCCGTCCCGGCATCGCCGGAGATTCGCTCGAACCTGATCGGCTCGCCCTCCCTGAGCCCGGAAGACGCCCGATCCATGGTCGCCTCGACTGCACTCGGGCCCCGCGCAGGCGGGCCGAGAGGATTAGCGAGCGTGACGTCGTCGCGCTTCGAGAACAGTTTCTTCTGGTGTTCCGGGTCTCCCTTGATGAATGCATCGAGCGCTCGGTGGTACTTCTCCACCATCAGGTCGAGATCGGATTCCGGCATTGCTTCCTCCAGCCACGCTCTTGCCCTGGCGCGGCGCCAAGGCCCCGTATTCGGCCATGGTGGCACCACTCACCGGGGATGTCCATACAACGAATATCCCGCAACAAGACCGGTCAGGAATGGAGAAGCGCCGCTCCCGGGCCGCGCCTAGAATGGCGGTCATGGACAACACCGTCCACGCCAGCTTCGTCCCCTAATGACTTCAGGAGTGATCATGAGCGACTCTTCCAACGAGGGAATCAAGACCGTGCTGCATCCCGTTTCCGACCTCGCCGCCGCGAAGGCGGTGTACACCGCTTTGCTCGGGACGCCGCCGCAGGCCGACGGACCGTATTACGTCGGCTTCGACGTCGCGGGCCAGCACATCGGGCTCGTCCCTGGAGGCGGACCGCAAGCCATGACCTCGCCCGTCGCCTACTGGCACGTTTCGGACATCGAGGCAAAGCTGGCAGAGGTGACTGCCGCCGGCGCTACGCTGAAGGAAGCAGCCCGCGACGTCGGGGGCGGCCGTTTGGTGGCCACCGTCACCGACCCGGACGGCAATGTCCTCGGGCTGCTTCAGGATCCTCACTAGCCAAGCAATAGCCGACGAAGACCGAAGACGACCCCGCGTAAAAGATGGAGACACGATGAGCACGGCCACGAGCACGGACACCCAGTCGCCTGAACTTCATACTGCCGACACCCACGATCTGATTCGCGTACAGGGCGCACGGGAAAACAACCTCAAGGACATCAGCATCGAGCTGCCGAAGCGTCGGTTGACGGTGTTCACGGGCGTCTCCGGTTCGGGCAAGAGCTCCCTCGTGTTCGCCACGATCGCCGCGGAGTCGCAGCGCATGATCAACGAGACGTACAGCACCTTCGTGCAAGGGTTCATGCCGACCATGGCGCGGCCGGATGTGGACCTGCTCGAAGGGCTCACGACGGCGATCATCGTCGACCAGGAGCGGATGGGCGCGAACCCCCGCTCCACCGTGGGTACCGCCACGGATGCGAACACCATGCTACGCATGCTCTTCAGCCGGCTCGGCCAGCCGCACATCGGATCGCCCCAGGCGTTCTCGTTCAACGTCGCTTCGATCTCGGGCGCGGGCGCGGTCACTGTCGAGCGCGGCGGTACCACCACGAAGGAGCGGCGCAGTTTCAGCATCACCGGCGGCATGTGCCCGCGTTGCGAAGGACGGGGCTCGGTCACCGACTTCGACCTCACCGCACTGTACGACGCCGGCAAGTCACTTAGCGGGGGCGCGCTCACCATCCCCGGCTACAGCATGGATGGCTGGTTCGGGCGCATCTTCAGCGGCTCCGGTTTTTTCGACATGGACAAGCCGATCAGCAAGTACACCAAGAAGGAACTCCACGACCTGCTCCACAAGGAGCCCACCAAGATCAAGGTCGAGGGAATCAACCTGACCTACGAGGGCCTGATTCCCAAGATCCAGAAGTCCATGCTCTCCAAGGATCCGGAGGGAATGCAGCCACACATCCGCGCCTTCGTGGAGCGGGCCATCACCTTCACGATCTGTCCCGATTGCAACGGAACCCGGCTCACCGAGGCGGCCCGTTCGTCCAAGATCAAGGGAATCAGCATCGCGGACGCCTGCTCGATGCAAATCAGCGACCTTGCCGAATGGGTGCGCGGCCTCGACGAACCCTCCGTGGCACCACTCCTCAAGGGACTGCGGCACCTCCTCGACTCCTTCGCGGAGATCGGGCTCGGCTATCTCTCGCTCGACCGGCCGGCCGGAACGCTGTCCGGCGGTGAGGCACAGCGCACCAAGATGATCCGGCACCTGGGCTCCTCGCTCACCGATGTCACCTACGTCTTCGACGAGCCCACCATCGGCTTGCACCCGCACGACATCCAGCGCATGAACAAACTGCTGCTGCAACTGCGGGACAAGGGCAACACCGTACTCGTCGTGGAACACAAACCGGAGGCGATCGCGATCGCCGACCACGTCGTCGACCTCGGTCCCGGCGCGGGCACCGCCGGTGGCGAAGTGGTCTTTGAAGGCACCCTCGAAGGGCTGCGTGCCAGCGGCACCCTGACCGGGCGCCACCTCGAGGACCGCTCAACCCTCAAGAAGACGGTGCGGGCATCCGCCGGCGCACTGGAGATCCGTGGCGCGAGCGAGAACAACCTGCGCGACGTCGACATCGACATTCCGCTCGGGGTCCTGGTTGTGGTCACGGGCGTCGCCGGATCCGGCAAGAGCTCGCTGATCCACGGCTCGCTGTCCAAGCGGGACGGCGTCGTTTCGATTGACCAGGGGGCGATCAAGGGTTCGCGGCGGAGCAACCCCGCGACGTACACCGGTCTGCTCGAGCCCATCCGGAAGGCGTTCGCGAAGGCCAATGGCGTGAAGCCTGCGCTGTTCAGTGCCAACTCCGAGGGCGCATGCCCCACCTGCAACGGCGCGGGCGTCATCTACACGGATCTCGGGTTCATGGACACGGTCTCCACTCCGTGCGAGGAATGCGAAGGCAAGAGGTTCCAGGCGTCGGTGCTCGAATTCCGCCTCGGCGGCCGCAACATCGCCGAGGTGTTGGCGATGTCAGTGAAAGAGGCCGAGGAGTTCTTCTCCGCGGGCGAATCCAGGATCCCCGCAGCGCACGCAATCCTGCAGCGGCTGGCCGACGTCGGACTCGGATACCTCAGCCTCGGCCAGCCGCTCACCACCCTTTCCGGCGGCGAGCGGCAGCGGATCAAGCTGGCCACCCACATGGGCGAAAAGGGCGGCGTGCTGGTTCTCGACGAGCCCACCTCAGGCCTGCACCTGGCCGACGTCGAACAGCTGCTCGGCTTGCTGGACCGGCTTGTCGACTCCGGGAAGTCGGTCATCGTCATCGAGCACCACCAGGCGGTCATGGCGCATGCCGACTGGATTATCGACCTTGGCCCCGGCGCCGGTCACGACGGCGGACAGATCGTTTTCGAGGGCACCCCCGCCGACCTCATCGCAGGGCGTTCCACCCTCACCGGCGAGCATTTGGCGGCCTACATCGGCCGGTGAGCTCGCGGGAGGGCGCTCCCTAGCTCTTGGCGGCGCCCGGTGAATGGATGAAGAGGCTGGCGAACGCGGTAAGGAGGAGCAGCGACGCCGCGATGATGAAGCTGGTCTGCATCCCGTGGACGAAGTTGCTGCGATCGGCGATGAGGGCGCCGAAGACTGCGATGGCGACGGCGCCGCCCACTTGGCGGAAAGTATTGAAGACTGCGCTGGCCGTGCCCGCCTTTTCGCTCGGCACGCTCGCGAGCACGACGGCGGTGACCTGCGGCATCGCGATCGATCCGCCGGAACCCGTGAAAATCAGGAAGGCACCGACGAGTAGCGGCGATCCCAACGGCGCGGTGAGAAGCATCGCGGTGAGTCCCACCACCATGGACGTCAATCCGACAACCACCGGCACCCTCGTCCCGAACCGGTTCGAGAGGGTTCCGCTGACGATGTTGCCGACGATGCTGAACGCCGCGGACGGAAGGAACGTGAAACCGGCCTGAAGCGGCGTCAGCCCGAGGTGCTGCTGGAGGAAAAGGCTGACGACAAACACCGTGCCGAAGTGGCCCACCATGAACGCGAAGCCCACCGAGAGCGAGATTCTCATGCCGGTGGAGCGAAACAGTTCAAGCGGCATCATCGGGTGCCGGCCGCGCGCCTGAATCAAGAGGAAGGCCGTGAGGCTTACGGCTGCCAGTACCAGGCTCCCGATGACGGGCACCGTGCCGAACCCCTCGGTCCCTCCCGTGATGAGGCCATACATCAACGTGGTCAGGGCAACGATCGCCGCAGCCTGCCCGGCCCAGTCGAACGGAGTCGGCCGTCGGGGCGACGTGGCAACGGAAGCCAGGAGCACCAGCATCGCGATGCACACGGGAAGGTTGATGCCGAATACGAGCCGCCAGTCCAGGGTGGTGAGGAGCCCGCCGACAAGGGGTCCCACTGCTCCAGCCACGGCCCCGCCGACTGCCCAGATCCCCAGCGCATGTGCGCGACGGCGGGGATCGGGAAAGGCCTGCCGAATCAGCGCCATCGACGCCGGCAGCATGATCGATGCCGCACCTCCTTGGAGGAAGCGGGCGGCAATGAGGATCCCCGACGTCGGCGCGAGGGCGCACGCGACCGACGCCACCAGGAACAGTGCGATGCCCCATCCCAGCGCTCTTTTCGCGCCGATCCGGTCCGACAGGTTACCCGCGAACAGCAGTAGCGAAGCGAACATCAGCGTGTAGCCGTCGATGACCCATTGCAGGCTGGCTGTTCCGCCCCCGAGTTCCTTGCCGATGCTGGTGAGCGCGACGTTGACGATCAGGATGTCGAGGGTGATCAGGAAAAATCCCAGCGACGCAATCATGAGCGTGAGCCGTGCGCGGGGCGCATCGGCCATGGACGAGGGAGGAACCGGAGCCGGCAACGTGGTTTCGGGACGAGTCATGATTTAAGGAAACAGCGTGTTGAGAACATCAGGGAGTCTCTGTCTTGAGGGGTACTGGCAGTGACCCCCAACGGAAATGTGGCGAGCGCCGTCGGCGCCACCCGGCGATGCGCTAACCGGCAAGTCCAAGGAACACCAGCAAAGCTCTTTCAATCTCTACGAGCTGGGCGGATGTCAAACGGCCGACGCGGCTTTGCACGTTGGAACGCCGGACCGTCGTCAACTTGTCGATCATCACGTGGCTTTCCTGCCGCAAGCCGGACAGCTCTGAGGCTGAGACACTGACCCGAAGGAGGGGTGCGTCGATGAGGTTTGTTGTCAGAGGAAGAACCGTGACGGAATCGGTGACGTCGAATCGGTCATCCTGGATCACAAGCGCTGGCCGCGGCTTGGAGGCGTAGACACCGCCAGCCACGGTCCAGAGTTCGCCACGGTTCACTCTTCGTCCCAAGGCGCTGACACAGCCTCGATGAACTCCTGGTCATCGGACTGGCGATCAGCAGCTGCTGCGGCAGCGGCCTGCCGGTGTGCTTCGGCGTCGAAACCGTCGGCCCGAACGTCCGGTACCCACACCTGGATTGGGCGGAAGCCGTGTTCGCGCATCCGCTTACGGTACTCGCTGACCCGATCTCGAACTGCCATGGAATCCATGTTACATGTAACACCGCTGTGGCGACAGGTTCAGAGGTGCCCTCACTCGATGTGCCGTCGTCGAGCGCTAAGCCACCAGCTCCGCGGCAGCGCTGTCCATGTGCTCAAGGATGGTTTTGCGGGCCAGGGATACGTCGCCGGTCTCGATGGCGGCCACAATGTCGTGGTGACGCTCGACGCTCATGTTCTTGACGCCCTTTTCAAGGCCGGCGAACATGATGGACATCCGGATGGATCCCTCCAGCGATTCCCAGGAATGGAGCAAGGTCTCGTTGCCGGTGAGGCGGCACATGGTGCGGTGGAATTCCAGATCGGACTCGATCCGTTCCTCGAGGCTTCCCTTGGCGGCGGCCGCCATGGCATCGATGGCGGTACGCAGCGAAGTGATCACCTGTTGGCGGTCCGGCAGCTCACAGAGCGTGCGCGCCGCAAGGGACTCGAGGGCCGCCCGCACGGAGTAGATATCGCGGATTTCCTTGGCATCGAGGTGCCGGACGGAAAGCCGGCCGCGGGGTCCTGCAGACAGCAGACCCTCCTGCTCGAGTTGCCGCAAGGCTTCCCGGAGGGTTCCGCGGCTGATCTGGAGCATGTCCGACAGCTCGGTCTCCACGAGGTGCCGACCAGGCGCCAGCTCGCCGCTCGTGATGGCGGTGCGCAGGGCAGAGAGCGCCTGCTCGCGGAGGCTCTTCTTTTCCAGTCCCAGGAGGGGTGCTGTTGCTCCGGCCATCATGTCCGTCCTCAATGTCAGTGGTCGACTGTTTACAGTCGGTGTGTTAACTGTTGATCTTACGTCAGGAGCGCGGAACCGGCCCACGCCTGCTCCGCGCTCCTGCGTCCTTTGATGAACCGGGTCAGCCCAGTTCCGCGAGGACCTTTGCCACGATCCGTTGCACGGACAATCCGTAGCGCTCGTGCAGGGTGGGCAGCGCGCCAGCGTCGAGGAACTCGTCGGGAAGTGCAACGGGAACCACGCGCTTGCCCAGCCCGGCGGTGACCACGGCCGAGGCCACGGTTTCGAACAAGCCGCCCACCACGCTGTGGTTCTCCAGCGTGACCGCCAGGCGATCGGTGTTCAGTTCCGCCAGGACGGTGGCGGCGTCGAACGGCTTGATGGTGGGCGCGTGCACGACGGCGACATCCACCTTGTGTGCGGCGAGCGCCTCCGCTGCCTGCAGCGCACGCATGGTCATGAGCCCGCTCGAGACGAACACGACGTCGTTTCCGCCGCGCAGCACCTTCGCCTTGCCGAGTTCGAACGTGTAGTCGTACTCGTCCAGCACGGTGGGCACGTTGCCGCGAAGGAGGCGCAGGTACGTAGGCCCGTCGCTGGCTGCCAGCTGCGGCACGGCCTGTTCGATGTCCACGGAATCGCACGGATCGACGATGGTCAGATTCGGCATGCCTCGGAAGATCGCCATGTCCTCGGTGGCCTGGTGACTGGGGCCGTAGCCCGTGGTCAGGCCCGGGAGCCCGCCCACGATGTTCACGTTCAGGTTCGGCTCGGCGATGTCGAGGCAGAGGAAATCGTAGGCCCGGCGCGCGGCGAACACAGAATAGGTTGAGGCAAACGGAATCAAACCTGTCTCGGCCAAGCCTGCCGCCGCACCGAAGAGCAACTGCTCGGCCATGCCCATCTGGAAAAACCGCTCCGGGAACGCCTTCGCAAAGATATGCATGTCCGTGTATTTGCCGAGGTCGGCGGTGAGTCCGACGACTCGCGGGTCGGCCTCGGCGGCCTTCACCAAAGCGTGGCCGAAAGGCGCCGACGAAGTCTTCTGGCCCGGGTCGGCGAAGGACGCGATCATGGCCGACGTTTTCAGCTTGGATGCTGCGCCTTTCAAAGCTGCGCCTTTCGAAGCGGTGACGGTGCTCATCGGCCGGCCTTCCCGTTGGATCCTGCGGTCAATTGCTTGCGGCAGAGCTGCCATTCGTGTTCTTCGATGCGCATGAAGTGCGCCTTTTCGCGTTCTTCGAGCAGCGGCACGCCGCGGCCCACCTTCGTGTCACACAGGATGACGGAAGGACGCCCGACGGCGGCGGCCTGGCCGGCCGCGTTGTCGAACGCAGCCAGCAACGCACCGACGTCGTTCCCGTCCACCCGCTGCGTGTACCAACCGAAGGCTTCCCACTTCTCCGTCACGGGTTCGGTCCGGAGGACGGTGTCCGTCTTGCCATCCGCCTGCAGGGCGTTGATGTCCACCATGGCGGTCAGGTTGCCCAACTGGTGGTGGTGCGCGCCCATGGCGGCTTCCCACGTGGACCCTTCGTCAAGCTCACCGTCGGAGAGGAAGTTGTACACCCTCGCGCTGGAGCCCTCTCCCGATGGAGCGCGGTGCCGGAGGCCAAGGGCAATTCCGACAGCGATGGAGAGCCCGTGGCCAAGCGACCCTCCCGAGATTTCCATGCCCGGCGTGTATGTCGACATCCCGGACATGGGGAGGCGGGAATCGTCCGAGCCGTAGCTTTCGAGCTCCTCGACAGGAATGATTCCGGCCTCCGCCAGGGCTGCATAGTGGCCGATTGCGTAATGGCCGGTGGAAAGGAGGAAACGGTCCCGGCCCTCCCACTCGGGATCATTGGCCCGGTAGCGGAGCTGGTCCGCGTAGACCGCGGCGAGCATGTCCGCCGCACCGAGTGCCTGTCCGACGTAGCCCTGCCCCTGGACTTCGCCCATGTTGAGGGCGTGGTGCCGGATCCGGGTTGCGGCAGCGCGCACGCGTTCGATGCGTTCCATCGCGGTTTCTCCGATTCGTCCTGCCGTGTTTTGTTCCTGCGCCACCGTCATTAGACATTCACCGACTGGGGAGTGCTTTTGGTGGCCTCATCGGCCAACTGGCGTTCCTTCTTGCCCCAGGTTTCGCGGGTAGCCAATGCAGCCCAGAGGCCGATCGCGGCGTACAGGCCGAAGAGCACGGCCGGGCCCATCCAGCCCATGGCGACGAAGAGCAGCGTGGTGATGAAGGGGGTGAAGCCGGAGATCGTGGCCGAGATCTGGTAGGCCAGCGAGGCTCCTGAAGCGCGGGTCTTCGCCTGGAAAAGCTCGGGGAACCAGGCGCCCTGGGCACCGGCGAGCGAGTTCTGGCAGACACCGTAGGAGACGGCGATCGTGGCAATGATGAAGATGAACAAACCGGTGTTGACCAGCAGGAACATCGGGATGGCAAACAGCACGGCGAAGGCGCAGGACCAGATGTAGACGGGGCGCCGTCCGATCCTGTCCGTGAGCCGCGCCCAGGCCTGGGTTGCGAAGATGCCGATGGCCGAAGCGATGCAGAGAGCCACCAGCGTCTGGGTCTTATCGGCCAAATGCTGGCTATTCAGGTAGGAAATCATGTACGTGATGGAGACGGCGTAGCCTGCGGTCTCGGCGATCCGGAGGCCGATGCCCTTGACGATGTTGCGCCAGTCGGTCTTCAGGACCTCCACGATGGGCGACTTCACGATTGCGCCGCTGTCCTTGACCTCGTCGAAGACGGGAGATTCCGGGACCTTGGAGCGGATGATCAAGCCAACGACAACCAAGACGATGCTGGCGAGGAACGGGATGCGCCAGGCGAGTTCGCCGCCGAGCTGGACGCTGACAAGGAAGACCAGGTTGGCCAGCAGCAGGCCCACCGGGAATCCGGCCTGGACGATGCCGGTGTACTTTCCCTTCTTCTTCCAGGGCGCGTGCTCATAGCTCATCAGAATGGCTCCGCCCCATTCGGCTCCGAAGGCCAGGCCTTGGACGATGCGGACGAACACCAGCAGTGCCGGAGCCAACAGGCCCACTTGGGTGTAGGTGGGAAGCAGGCCGATCAGGAAGGTGGCCACCCCCATCAGGATGAGGGAAGCCACGAGGACCGGCTTGCGACCCAGCTTGTCGCCCAGGTGGCCGCCGATGATGCCACCGATGGGACGGGCCGCGAAGCCGACGCCGAGGGTCGCGAAAGCGGCGAGGGTGCCGGTCACGGGATCGCCCGTGGGGAAGAACGCCGTTCCGAAGTACAGGGCAGCCGCGGTGCCGAATCCGATGAAGTCATAGGTTTCGATAACCGCGCCCACTCCGGAGCCGATGGCGACGCGCCTGGCGTCCTTGGTGCCGTGGACCGGACCGCGCATGGTCAGAGCTTCTTTGCTCATTGGTGAATCCCTTTCGAAGAGCGACTGAGGCTAGGCGCTTCAGCACTGTCGACTGTTAACACATGATACGCCAGTGTGACCTGCATCATCCATTTCTGTCAACAGTCAACTTCAAGGGTTGACTGTTAACAGTTAACTTAGCTACTGTGGTTCCCATCACTACTGCCTTCGGGCACGACTGGAGGAAACGAAGATGTTCAACTCCCGACTCGGTTGCTCGTCCATCAGCTTCCGGCACCAGGATCTGCCCGCCGCCCTGCGCACCATCGGCGGTTTGGGCTTTGAGGAAATCGACCTCGGCGCGCTGCCGGGCGTCTGCGATCACGTTCCCTATGAGCTTGATTCCGACGCCGTCTCGGCCGTGACCGCGGAGGTCGTCGCCTCAGGGTTGCGGGTCCGTTCGGTCAACGGCGATATAGGAGACCTCAACGCAGTACTCGACGCCGGCCAGCGCGCCGCCCGCGAAAGTCACCTCGACGCACTCCTCACCCTTACGGCCAACACCGGGGCGAAGGCCTTGGTCCTCCCGTGCGGAGCGTTGTCCCACGATCCCGTCCGCGGCCTCGACGAGGACCTGGACACCATCGCAGCCCAACTCGTCGGTGCCGGACAGCGCGCGGCGGAGTTCGGCGTCGAACTCTGGACAGAATCGCTGCACTTCCTCCGGTTCTGCTGGAACCTGGACCGCGCAGAACAGCTCGCCACGCGGCTGGCGGGCTCCGGCGTCGGGATTGTCATGGACTTCAGCCACATTGTCGCCGCGGGCGAAGATCCGCTGGAGTACATCGAACGCCATCGGGGCCGGATAGCCCATGTCCACTTGCGGGACGCCGTTCCGGGCAACATCAACCTGAGCATCGGAAACGGCCAGGCGGACTTCGCCGCCGGACTCAGCTCGCTCGCAGCCACCGGTTACAGCGGCCATTTCTCGCTCGAGCTCGAAACCCGCGACGTCACCCACGACGAGCGTCCGGCAGCGGCCGCCAAAGCCGCCAGCTTCATCACAGACCTCATCTGACTTTCACACCAACAAATTCAAGGAGCATCATGACCACCACCATCCAGCGCACCGCAGTCCTCACCGGGGCAACCTCGGACCGGGGAATCGGCATCACCACCGCACGCCGCTACGCCAATGACGGCTGGGCCGTCGTGATCCTGGACCTCGACGGCGAGAAGTCCGCCAAGGTCGCGGCGGAAATCGGCAACCAGTTCAACGTCCCCGCGTTCGGCTACGAGATCGACGTCGCCAACGAGGCTTCCGTCACCGCGGCGTATAACGCAGTCGCCGCCGAGATCAGCGCAGGCAACCTCCCCGCCGTCGGCGCCCTCGCCAACATCGCGGGCATCACCTCGCCTGTACCGTTCCTCGAAACCACGCTGGAACTGTGGCACAAGATCATGGACGTCAACGCCACCGGCACCTATTTGGTGACCAAGGCCTTCCTGCCGGACATGATCGCCAACGGCTGGGGCCGCATCGTGAACATGTCCTCCGTCTCCGCCCAGCGCGGGGGCGGCGTCTTCGGCAAGGTCCCGTACTCCGCCGCAAAGGCCGCCATCCTCGGCTTCACCAAGGCCTTGGCACGCGAAATCGGGGCCACCGGCGTCACCGTGAACGCCATTACTCCGGGCGCCGTGGACACGAACATCCGCGTCGGCAGCACCGACGAGCAGGAAGCCGCCATCAACGCCGGGATTCCCCTGGGCCGCAACGCCACCACCGAGGAAATCGCGGCCGTCATCACATTCCTCTCTTCCGAGGAATCCGCCTACCTCACAGGCACCACCATCGACATCAACGGTGGAAGCCACATCCACTAGCAGCCCCCGCATCCGTAGCCGAAAGAGCCCACGATGACCAAAATCTTCAATGATCCCGCCGATTTCGCAGACGAAGCCCTCGCCGGCTTCTGCGACCTCCACTCCGGCCTGGTGCGCCAGGTTCCCGGCGGCGCAGTACGCCGCCGTCGTCCCGAGCAGCCCAAGGTGGCCGTCCTGGCCGGCGGCGGGTCCGGGCACTACCCGGCATTCGCCGGACTCATCGGCGCGGGACTGGCCGACGGCGCCGTCGTGGGCAACATCTTCACCTCGCCTTCCGCCCAGCAGGCCTACTCCGTGGCCAAGGCTGCGGATTCCGGGGCCGGCGTGGTGTTCACGTACGGCAACTATGCCGGGGACGTCCTGAACTTCGGCATGGCCAGCGAGCGCTTGGCTGCAGAAGGCATTGCCGTGGAAAACGTGCTGGTGACGGACGACATCGCGAGCGCACCGCCGTCGGAATCCGCGAAACGCCGCGGCATCGCGGGCGACTTCATGGTCTTCAAGATCATGGGCGCCGCCGCCGAAGCGGGAGCCGGACTGGCCGACGTCGTGCGCTTGGGCCGCAAAGCCAATGACCTGACCCGCACCATCGGCAGCGCCTTCCATGGCTGCACCTTCCCCGGCGCCGAAGCGCCCCTGTTCACGCTGAACGACAAGCAGATGGGACTTGGCCTGGGCATCCACGGCGAGCCCGGATTGTTCGACACCGAGCTCCCGCCGGCCAAGGAACTCGGCCAGGAACTCGTCGCTCGGCTGCTGGCGGAAACCCCGCACGGAGCGGGCAACCGCCTCGCCGTCATCCTCAACGGACTTGGCTCCACCAAGCACGAAGAACTCTTCGTCCTGTGGCTGACCGTGGCCCCGTTGCTGCGCTCAGCCGGCTACACCTTGGTCATGCCGGAGGTCGGCGAACTGGTCACGAGCCTGGACATGTCCGGCGTCTCCCTCACCATCACGTGGCTCGACGAAGAACTCGAACCGCTGTGGACAGCACCCGCTGAAACACCGGCTTACCGGCGCGGCAACGCCACCCTTGCTGGCGGTTTGCTTTCGGAGGAGGCGTACGACGGCGGCGCTGAGGCTATCGCTTTCGCGGCCACCCTGGACTCGCGCAACTACGCCGCGAGCTGCGCGGACGCGCTCGAGGCGGCGCGGAAAGCACTGCACGACGCCGAATCGCGCCTCGGCGACATGGACGCGGTAGCGGGCGACGGCGACCACGGCCGCGGAATGGTACGCGGAATTGACGCCGCAACCGCGGCAGCGGTTGCTGCATTGGCCGGTGGCGCGGGAGCCGGCGATATGTTGGGTGCCGCGGGCGATGCCTGGGCGGACAAAGCGGGGGGAACCTCGGGCGTTCTGTGGGGCGCAGGCCTCCGCGCCTTCGGCGAATCCCTTGGCAACGACGAGGCGCCGGAACCGGCTGGACTCGCCGCAGCCGTGACAGCGTTCGCCGCGCGGATCACCGAACTGGGCAAGGCCGAGATAGGCGACAAGACCATGGTGGATGCCCTGCTCCCCTTCGCCGAAACCTTCAGCGAGCGCGTCTCCGAGGGTGTCCTTCCGGAGCGTGCCTGGGCTGAAGCTGCCTCGGCGGCCACCTCGGCTGCGCAAGCTACGGCCGCGCTCCGTCCCCTCAAAGGACGGGCCCGGCCGCTCGCCGAGAAAAGCCTGGGCACAGCAGACCCCGGAGCCACGTCACTGGCGATGATCTTCACCGTCATGGGCCCGCATGTTGTGAGTGCCGGGAAGGTCACGGCATGACCACGAAACGTTTCCGACTCATCCTGGGCGCCGACGAAGCAGGCGTGGACTACAAAGACCGGATTATGGCGGACTTGCGGGACGATCCGCGGGTCAGCGAAATCATCGACATCGGCGTCAACCGCAGCGACTCCACCGAAGAATTCACCACGCCCTACCCCTACGTAGGGATCAAGGCCGGCGAACTCATCCGGGACGGCCAAGCAGACCGTGCCATCCTGTTCTGTGGTACCGGAATCGGCGTGGCCATCGCCGCGAACAAAGTGGACGGCATTCGCGCCACCACGGCCCACGATTCCTTCTCCGTGGAGCGGTCCATCCTGTCCAACGATTGCCAGGTGCTCACCATGGGCCAGCGCGTCGTCGGGGTGGAACTGGCCAGCAGGCTGGCACGGGAATGGCTCGGCTACGCCTTCGACCCAACGTCGGCGTCGGCGGACAAGGTCAAGGTGCTCACCGATTTCGAAGGCTGCTGAGTCGTCCTGCCCCCTCCCAACTGACTGACAGTTGTTGTCGTTTTGAGCCCTCATAACGACAACAACTGCGAGCTAGTTGGGTCCTGCAGCGCCGGGGTGGGCCTGAATTTGGGCTAGGCGTAGGGTGGAATGTGGACGATAGGAGCATTTCATGAAGAAAATCCTCATGGTACTAACCAGCGTTTCCGAGCTTGGCGATACGGGAAAGAAGACCGGCTACAACGTGGCCGAGGCTGCACATCCTTGGAAGGTCTTCAAGGATTCCGGACACTTCGTCGACTTCGCATCCATCCAGGGCGGTCAGCCCCCGCGCGACGAGGTGGACTCGAAAGATCCCATCCAGGTTGCCTTCACGGAAGACGAGGCCACACGGGCCGGCCTCTACAACACTGCCCGCGTGGACGTTGTTGATCCGGGCCAGTACGACGCAGTCTTCCTCGTGGGAGGCCACGGCACCATGTGGGACTTCCCGGACAGCGAAGGACTCCAGAAACTTGTGGCGAGCGTCTACGACGCCGGCGGTGTGGTGGGCGCGGTCTGCCACGGACCCGCGGGCCTGGTGAACGTGGACCTGGCCGACGGCTTCAGGCTCGTCGGGGGCCGGGAGGTGGCCGCCTTCACCAACGACGAAGAAGTTGCCGCAGGAATGGACAAGGTCATCCCGTTCTTCTTGGCCGATCGGCTTAAGGAACAGGGTGCGATCCACGTCTTCGCCGACGTCTTCGCAGAGAAGGTTGTCGTCTCCGACCGCTTGGTGACCGGGCAGAACCCTGCCTCCGCCGCGGGCGTAGCGAAAGAGATGGAGAAACTCCTCGCGGAGGTCATCCATCAGGAAAAGGCGGAGGAACAGCAGGAATCCGAAGCCTTGCGCGCAGAAAAGGACGCCAAGAAAGAAGCCAAGAAAGCTGCCGCAGCAGGCACAGAGCACTAACACCCGCAGCGTTTTGACACTGGCGGCCGCTCCGACGAGGGGGCGGCCGCCAGTGTCGTCGGAGCGATCCCCAGTGTCGTCGACAGCCTGGAAACGACCCGCACATACCGATCAATTTCCGTTTGCCCTTGACAAGAGTTCCCTGAACCGGTTCAGTAGAGATAACAAAACCGGTTCAGTGACCCCAATCACCAAGTGGCAATGAGGCAAACATGACAGTGACCATCAACGACGTTGCGCAGGCAGCCGGCGTGAGCAAGGGTGCCGTCTCGTACGCGTTGAATGGGCAGCCCGGCGTCAGTGATGACACCCGGGAGCGCATTCTCAGGGTAGCCCGGGAACTAGGGTGGAAGCCGAATCTTCGAGCCAAGAGCCTGTCTTCTGCCAAAGCCTTCGCCGTCGGACTCGTGGTGGCAAGGGACCCCCGGCTTCTGGGAACTGACCCCTTCTTCCCCGCATTCATCGCCGGGATCGAGACCACCTTGGTCGAGCACGAATACGTCCTGGTCCTGACGGTGGCCGCAAGCGCCGACGCCGAGGAACTGGGCTATCGGAAGCTGGCTGCCGACAGCCGCGTGGACGGCGTCATCCTCACGGACATGAGGGTTGACGACTCCCGGATCGCTTTGTTGACGAGCCTCAAGATTCCGGCCGTCACCCTTAACCGGCCCGAAACCACCTCACCGTTCCCTGCTGTCTGCATGGACGATACCGAAGGCATTGCGGCCGCCGTCGAGCACCTCGTTTCCCTGGGACACACCAGAATCGGCCACGTGGGCGGACCACAGAGTTACATCCACGGCCGAAGCCGGCGCTTGGCGTGGCAAAACGCCATGGCGAAAGCCGGGCTCGGGGCCGGTTCCTTCATCGAGGCGGACTTCACCGCAGCGGGCGGATTGGCGGCTACCGCGGAATTGCTTCGCTCGGCCCAACGGCCAACTGCGATCATCTACGCCAACGACCTGATGGCCACTGCCGGACAGTCCTACGCCCAGTCCCTCGGACTGGCGGTTCCCGATGATCTATCCATCACCGGCTACGACGACACCGAGCTCGCCAGGTACCTCAATCCTCCGTTGACGACTGTCCCCGCCGATCCGCTGCTCTGGGGGCGGGTTGCCGCCCAGCAGCTGCTTAGCCTCCTCGGCGGAGCCCCTGCGGAAGACGTCTATCTGCCATCTCCAAAACTGGTAGTCCGCGCATCCACTGGGCCGGTCCCCAGCATGCCGAATAAATAATCCTTACTAATACCGATCTACCCGCAATTGGGTGGGGCTATTTGCCATTCCCGTTTGACGGCAATGTCGCCACCGCATTTTCAGTTTTTACCCGCAAAAGGAGTTGCAATGAAGCACGGAAAAATTAGTTCGAGAGTCCTCTCCCTTACCGCTATTGCCGTTATCGGAGCCGGCCTGGCCGCATGCGGTGGAGGCGCCTCCAGCAGCACGGCTTCTGGAGCGAACTCCGCCACCACGGCCAAGGGTCCCATCAAGATCTGGTACTCCAACAACGAGTTCGAGGTGAAGTGGGGCAAGGACATGGTGGCTTCATGGAACGCCGCCCACCCCGACCAGCAAGTCGATGCCCAGGAAATCCCGGCAGGCAAGAGCTCCGAAGAAGTCATCGGGGCGGCAATCACCGCCGGCAACGCTCCCTGCCTGGTCTTCAACACGGCCCCGGTAGCTGTTCCGCAGTTCCAGAAGCAGGGTGGCTTGGTCCCGCTGGATTCCTTCCCGGACGGTGCACAGTACATCAAGGACCGCACCGGCGATCTCGCCAACCAGTACAAGTCCTCCGACGGCAAGACGTATCAGCTTCCGTGGAAGTCCAACCCGGTGGTCCTCTTCTACAACAAGGACGTCTTCGCGAAGGCCGGCCTGGACCCGGAAAAGCCCAAGCTTGCCACGCAGTCCGAGTTCCTGGACACCGCCCGCACCCTCGTGAAGTCCGGCGCGGTCGCCAATGCCGTGTGGCCTTCGCCCACGAGCGACTTCTACCAGCCCTGGTTCGATTTCTACCCGTTCTATGCAGCCAATTCGGGTGGGACGACCCTGCTCAAGGATGGCAAGTCCACCTTCAACAGCGATCAAGGCAAGCAGGTCGCCACCATGTTCCAGACCCTCTACAAGGAGAACCTGGCATCCAAGGAAGCGTACAAGGGTGACTCCTTCGCCGACGGCAAGGCCGGCATGTCCCTCGCAGGCCCCTGGGCCGTCGCCGCTTACAAGGGCAAGGTGAATTGGGGCACGGTCCCGGTCCCGGGTGCGCAAGCCCAGACCGACGGCTCCACCTTCTCCGACGCCAAGAACATCGCCATGTACTCCTCGTGCAAAAACCAAGGAACCGCCTGGGAGGTCATGAAGTTCGCCACCAGCAAGGAACAGGACGGCAAGCTCCTCTCCGGAACGGGCCAGATGCCGATGCGCAAGGACTTGGCCACCACGTACGCGGACTACTTCAGCCAGAACCCGGCCTACAAGACCTTCGCCGACGAAGCCGCACGCACGGTGGAAGTTCCCAACGTGACCAACTCGGTGCAGATCTGGCAGACCTTCCGGGATGCCTGGAGCAAGTCCGTGATCTTCGGCAACCAGAGCATCGATGACGCCTTCAAGGGTGCATCCGACAAGATCAACCAACTGGCAGCCCAGAAGTAGCAGGCGAATCCCCATGTCACTTCGCTCAGCTGGGGTTCCCGCTACGGGAGACTCTGCGGGGCGGGCTGTGGACCAGCGGCCGGCGCCCAGGAAACGCAAGAACTTCCTGGGCCGCCAGCCACTGGGACTGCTGTTCAGCGCCCCCTACGTCATCTTCGTCCTTGCGGTGCTGGCCTACCCGCTCGGGTATGCCGTCTACATCTCCTTCCACCAGTTCTTCTTCACCGCTCCGGGCGTCCAGGTTGACCGTCCATTCGTGGGGTTGGACAACTACATCACTGTCCTGTCCGACCCCGAAGTGCAACGTTCCTTCGCCAACATCGGCATCTTCCTGATCATCAACGTGCCGCTGACCGTGGGGCTATCCTTGGTCCTGGCCAACGCCTTGAACCGCGTGACGCGGCTCAAGACCTTCTTCCGCGTCAGCTACTACGTCCCGTACGTCACGGCGAGCGTCGCCGTCGTCGGAGTCTGGCTGTTCCTGTTCCAGCAGGACGGGCTGGTCAACGCCATTCTGGGCCCGCTGGCCCCGAACCCCTCGTGGTTGACGAACTCCTGGCTGGCAATGCCAACAGTGGCCCTGTACGTGACGTGGAAGCAATTGGGATTCTTCATCCTGCTTTACCTGGCGGCCCTACAGAACATCCCGGACGAGCTCTACGAATCCGCCTCGGTGGACGGCGGGAACAAATGGGTCCAGTTCTGGAACATCACCGTTCCGGGAGTGCGCTCGGCCAGCGTGCTGGTGACCCTGCTCGCCACCATTACCGGAGCCAACCTGTTCACCGAGCCCTATCTGCTCACCGGCGGAGGCGGACCGGACGGAGCCTCGACCTCGCCCGTATTCCTGATGTACCAGAAGGGAATCCTGCAGGGGAATCCCGATGTGGCCGCAGCCCTCGGTGTGGTGCTCGTGATCGGCGTGCTGCTGATCGCCTTGATCCAGAAACGCCTCGTTGGCGGGAAGGAGGACTGACGTGTCGATTTTCAATAAAGCGCCTCTCAGGAACGACGACGACGACGCCCGCAGGCCACGTGCCGGCGCCTCCGAAGGAGCGACGCCCGAAGCCGATTCCAGTGCTGAGGCACCTGTATCCACGGCCTCCCGCAAAGGCAGTTCCGTGGCGAAGCGCAAGAACCTCGGCGTGGGCAGCTTCTTGCTGCTGGCCCTGGGAGCCTTCGTCTTCCTGTTCCCGTTCTACTACATGTTCATCGGCTCGCTGCAGACTTCCCCGGACACTTCGGTGGGCGGAGCTTTCCCTAGCCCGGCGAACATCACCGGCGAGAACTACAGCAACATCAACAACTCGATCGACCTGCTGAAAGGCCTGGTCAACTCGGGTATCTTCACCGGTGGCGTCATCTTCTTCACGGTGGTCTTCGGGCTCCTTGTGGGCTACGCGCTCGCCCAGATGCAATTCCGCGGCAAGGGGGTTGTCTTCGGAATGATGCTGCTGGTGCAGATGATCCCGTTCCAGCTCCTGCTCATTCCGCTGTACGTCATGATCGTGCGGGACTACGGACTCGCCGACACGTACCTGGGCATGATCCTGCCGTTCGCGATCAATTCCACCGCAGTGTTCGTGTTCCGTCAGTACTTCATGCAACTCCCCTCCACCTTGTTCGAGGCCGCCCGCATCGATGGAGCCAGCGAGCTGAGGATCCTTTGGCAGATCGCGATCCCCCTGGTCCGGCCCGCCATTGTCACCGCAATCCTGCTGACCTTCATCGGTCCGTGGAATGAGTTCCTGTGGCCGTTCCTCGTCACCAAGGACCAGGCCATCCAGCCCCTCGCCGTCTCCCTGGCGAACTACATCTCGAACATCGCCGCCACGGCATCCAACCCGTTCGGCGCCATCCTTGCCGGCGCCTGCGTCCTCGCGGCGCCCGCCGTCGCGTTGTTCATCTTCTTCCAGCGCCAATTCATTTCCACCAATATCGGTTCAAGCGTAAAGGGCTAAGCTCTATGACTTCCTCAACTTCAGCACTCCCCACCGTCCCGTTCACCCTCACCCGCGCCGGCGTCATCATGACCCCGGAGGACGGGAACGAGTTCGAAGCCGAAGGCGTCCTCAACCCGGCCAGCGGCCGCGGACCCGACGGTGAGCTGTACCTCCTGCCGCGCCTCGTGGCGAAGGGCAACGTCTCCCGCGTCGGGCTCGCCAAAGTGATCATCGGCGACGACGGCGTGCCGTCCGGCGTCGAGCGCCAGGGCGTTGTCCTGGCACCGGACGAAGGGTGGGAACGGGGCCTCAACAATGCGGGAACGGAAGATCCCCGCATCACCTGGGTACCGTCCCTCGGCCGCCACCTCATGACCTATGTTGCCTACGGACCGCTTGGTCCGCGCCTGGCCTTCGCCCATTCCGAGGACCTGCGCACCTGGGACCGCCTGGGTCCCTGCCATTTCGAGTACCAGGCGGACTTGTCCATGGACTTGAACCTGTTCGCGAACAAGGACGCAGTGTTCTTCCCGGAACCGGTCAACGATCCCGACGGCGTTCCCTCCTACGCCCTGCTGCACCGCCCCATGTGGGACCTCGGCTGGATCCGCGAGGGCGAAGGCGAGCACTTGCCCGCGGGCCTCGATGACAACCGCCCGGGTATCTGGATTTCCTATGTCGCAGTTGCCGACGTCGAGAAGGACATCCGCAACCTCGTCCACATGCGCAAGCACAAGCTCGTGGCCCTGAGTGAGTTCCCTTTCGAAGAACTCAAGATCGGCGGCGGACCGGCACCTATCCGGGTCGACGAGGGCTGGCTCCTGATCTACCACGGCGTTTCCGGATCGATGGAAAAGTCCGCCTTCGACCACCAGCAGAACGTCAACTACACAGCCGCTGCGATGATCCTCGACAGTGACGATCCCTCGATCGTCATCGCCCGCAGCGACAAGCCGCTCCTGGCACCGGAAACGGAAGACGAGATCTCGGGAATCGTCCCCAACGTCGTTTTCCCCACGGCGATAGAGAAGATCGGCGAGCAACTGTTCGTCTTCTATGGCATGGCTGATTCGAAGATCGGCGTGGCACGCCTGGACCGCGCGTAAAAGCAGTACCGCTTCACTAGTCCAGCCCTTCTTCCACGCCCCCTAGGAGTTAGACATGACACCTCCCCTTGTTTATGCACGGCTGAAATCCGCCCCGGTGGCAGTTGTTGCAACGCTGTCGATGCTCCTGGCCGGGGCAGGCGTGGCCTCGGCGACGCAGCCGGTTCCGGCCGCTGCGTCGCAGGCGCCGGCCGCGGCACCGCAGGCGCCGTTGACCAACCTGTCCCACCTGAATTTCCTGCTGGACATCGTTCCCCTGCATGCCGTGGAGGGCCACACGACGTACCAGATCGGTGAACATCCCGCGGCACAAGCACCGTGGACGTACGCCAACAAGAATGCCGACGGCAGTTACACGCGGGTAGGCGGAGGTTCCAAGGACCCGGCCACGGGCAACTGGAGCCAGGGAGCCTTCAACGCGGACGACATTGCGCGCACCGCCGTGGTCTACTTGCGCCATTGGCAGCAGACCGGCGATGCCTCGAGCCGCACCCGCGCCTTCGACCTGTTGCGCGAGCTGACGTATTTGCAGACAACATCCGGCCCCAATGCCGGCAACGTGGTCTTGTGGCAGCAAGCCGATGGCACACTGACGCCGAGCGCCAAGCCTGTGGAACTTCCCGACCCCAGCGACTCGGCCGAGTCCTACTGGCTTGCCCGGACCGTGTGGGCGCTGGGCGAAGGGTATGCGGCGTTCAAGTCTGCCGATCCCCAGTTTGCCGCCTTCCTGCAGTCCAGGCTTGATCTCGCCGTCGGGTCCCTGAACAAGCAGTCGCTCGCCAAGTACGGGAAGTACGACGTTGCCGACGGTGCCAAGGTCCCTGCCTGGCTGATCACCGGAGGGGCGGACGCCTCGGCGGAAGCCGTGCTCGGACTCGCCGCCTACTCAAAGGCCGCGCCCGACGACGGAGCTGCCGCCACCGCGCTGAACCAGCTCACCGAAGGTGTCGCCGGGATGTCCTCGGGATCAGTTCAGCAGTGGCCCTTCGGCGCAATTCTTCCGTGGATCCAGTCCCGGACACTCTGGCACGCTTGGGGCGGAATGGCCGCGGCCGCCGTCGCGAACGCGTCCCCGGTACTGCATCGCCCCGATCTGTTGACGGCTGCCGTGAAGGACTCCGCCCAATTCACTCCGCAGCTCCTCGCCGCCGGTGGACCGGACAATGCCTGGAGCCCGACCCCGGGTGAGGCGCAGATAGCCTATGGCGTGGACTCGCGGGTCGAAGGACTCGTGGCGACCGCAAGAGCCGCTAATGCTCCCGGCCTGCTGGACGTCGCGGCAGTTGCTGCCGGCTGGTACTTCGGTGCCAACCGCAGTGGAAAGCCCGCCTACAACCCGGCAACAGGTACCGCGATCGACGGCATCGAAACCGACGGACGCGTCAACCCCAACTCCGGGGCGGAATCCACCATCCACACGTTGTTGTCCATGCTCGCCTTGGACGCCAATCCGGAGCTCAAGGCCAAGGCCTTGGGGATCAGCAGCACCGTGGGGACGGACGGACTCAAGGTGGCCGAGGCCGAGACCGGCACCATCAGCGGCGGCGCAGTCGTCAAACCCGCCTCCGCATGGACCGGTGAGGCGAACTGGTCCGGCGGCGCATACGTCGCCCTCAACGCGGGCGGCACCCTGAAGATCACGGTCCCGGTCTCGGACCAGGCACGGAACGCATACCCGATCGTGAACCAGCGCCCGGAAGCCGCCGGCACGACGTCGTGGACATCCGGGACCACATTCCTCGGCAGCACGCCCAACGGTGGCGCCGGGGAGCAAGGCATCACGGCAGCTCCGGGCAAGCTCTTCCCGTTCTCCCTTGACCACGCAATCCCGGCGGCCCAGGACAGCCTGACCGCCAAGGCCGGAAGCGACGTGTCGATCGACGGCGTGCTGCTGCAGCCGCAGATTTCCTCGGTTTCCGTCTCCGGTTCCGGAGGCCAATCGACCCTGTACATCAGCGCGGCGACGGGAAGCACCGATCGAAAAGTGGACATGCCCCAAGGGTTCCATTTGAGCCAGGAGGCCTTTGACGCTTCCGGCCAGCCCGTCACACCGGGCCCAGACCAGAACGGCGCCGACCACTCCGGCCGCGTCACTGTAGCCCCGGGTGGATTCACCTGGGTAACGCTGGTCCGCAACTGACAGTTATCACCACAGGAAGAACCCATGCAGAAAATCACCAAAGAAGCCTTGCTCCACAGCTACGAGGGAGCACTCACGTTCAGCAATCCGCTGACCGACACCATTTCTACCGACCAGTTTTCCGCCGCGTATCCCGAGCACCCGGAATGGGCGGTGGGCCCGTTCCGCAAGGACGATTCCCTGACGTTCCGGCAAGTCCAGGACTGGGCCGATCCGACCGGCATCGGCTGGACCGCGGATTCAATCTTCAATCCCTCCGTCATGGAGCGGGACGGCAAGCTCTACCTCTTCTACCGCGCATCCCCCCGCAAGGAATCGGTCTCGAGCCGTATCGGCGTCGCCGTCTACCATCCCGAAACCGGGTGGCAGGACAGCCCCTCCAATCCGGTCATCTACCCCACCCAGGACAATGAGATCCTTGGCTGCGAAGATCCCAAGGTGTACCACGCCAATGGCCGCTACTACATGTTCTACAACGGGATCTGGACGATCGACCGCAGCGAGGAGCAGGCCGGCCAAGACCCGGATGTCTATCCCCTGGGCAACGTCGGCTGCGACATCAATGTCGCGGTGTCCGACGACTTGATCCACTGGGAAAAGCTCGGCCTGGCTGTCCCTTACGAGGTTTCGCGGTTCTGGGCGAAGGGGGCGGTCATCCCCCGGAACGCCCAGGGCGACGCCGTCAAGATCGGTGGGCACTACCTGATGTATCTGTCCGAGGGCTGCGGGGGGACCACGCATGTGGGACGGTCCACGGACATGGTGAACTGGACGTTTGAACCGCAGGAGTACCTGGACCTTGGGCCGCTGGGCGGCTCACTGCACGAAGTGGCTTGCGCCATTGTCGACGACGGCGGCAACCCCGGGACCGACGGTGGCAAGCTGGTCCTGGACTTCTTCTATGGCGACACAGACGGCCAATTTTCCGCAGCGCAGGCGCTCTACGACGTGAACGAACCGTTCACCCAGAAGGCGATGCACAGGGGAGGCTCGCTGGCTTGGGGCGGCCTGCTCAAGTTCGGCGGAACCTGGATGTTCGCCCAAGGCTGGGATGCCCCTTCGGGATCGCGGGAGATGTATTTCTACCGGGCAGACCAGGGCTAAGAGTGACGCACCCCAGCACCCTCGGCGCGGTCGTAGGTTTGGACATCGGCGGTTCGAAGACGCGCGGCATCAAATGGCTGAATGGCACCGCCGTCGCCGATACTTCCGGCGGCAGCGCCAATGTCCAGAACGTGAGCCGTGCCGAGGCCCGCCGCAATCTGGAGGGCGTCTTCGCCACCCTCCAGGGAGGGTCCGTTGCGCGGGTGGTGGTTGGTTCCGGAGGGATCGACACCCCCGAAGATGCGAACGCGCTGACGGAACTGATCCAACCATTGGCTCCCGACGCCGTCGTCTCCGTTGTCCATGACACGCGCCTGCTGCTGGCGGCCGCAGGTTGCAGCACGGGAATCGCCGTGATCGCCGGCACCGGATCCGCGGCCTGGGGCACTAACGGCGAGGACGAGGCGCGCGCGGGCGGCTGGGGCTACTTGCTTGGCGACGAAGGCAGCGGATACTGGTTCGGTCGAGAAGCGGTGAGGTACAGCCTCGAACGCATGAACAGCGGCCTGCGCCCGGACGAACTGACGAAGGCGCTTATGAAATCTTGTGGACTCCTCGGCCCGGAAGGTTTGATCGCCCTTTTCCATGGAGACGCGGGACGCGAGTTTTGGGCGTCGAAATCACCGATTGTCTTCGAGTGCGCGGCCTCGGGGCATACCGCTTCCTTGGACATGATCCTCCAGGCAGGGGCCGATCTTGCCTCGTCGGCGGCGAAATGCGCTGGGCAATTGAACATCGAGGGGCCCATCGTCCTTGGCGGTGGCCTAGGGATGAACCAGCCCACTTTGCAGGCGGCCATGCGGATAGCCCTTGCTGCCCGGGGTCTCCACACTCTGCAGGTTCTGACCCAGGATCCGGTCTTCGGCGCTCTGCATCTTGCGTCCCACTAGGCACCGCTGTGATGAGTCTCACTAGCAACAAACGCCGTTCTGGCTTGAGCCGTCCGCGCCTCGCTGTGCACTATGGAAAAGCTGTACGGCGGCCTTCGCACTGGCGCGATGGCCGGATATCCGGATTCATGAATGGAAGCACTGAACAATGACGTTTGAAACTGCCGACTCCGTAACCCTCAAGATTTGGGACCGCTCAACCACCCACCACACGCTGGACGCACTGGTGCACGACTTCTCGGTGCGCCACAACACCTCCAAGGCCAGCATCGCGGTCACCTGCAGCGGGCCCAACACCTTCACTGTCAGCCTGACCGGCAGCGCTGCCAAGGCCACGTCCTTCGACGCGCAGTCCCTGTAACGGCACCTTCGAGGCGCGAAGCGACGACGACGGCGGGAGTCACCTCCCGCCGTCGTTCGCTTTTCCGGGCCTGTTCGAAGTGAAGGGTCAGGCGCGGGAGTGCTCCGAAAGGAGCGCGTCGATCTGGCCGGCGGCCTCCTTCATTCCCTCTTCCATACCCATGTCGATCATCTTCTTCATCTGTTCTTCTGATTCGAAGATGGACAGGATGGTCATGCGGGTGCGGTCGCCTGTCTCCTCGATGGTCACGATCGCGTGGCCGGCACCTATCTCCTCGACGGGTGCGCCATTTTCGTCGGCAAAACCGTCGTCGAACTCCAGCCTGTTCGGAGCTTGGACGGACGTGATGCGCCACCAGCCGCGGGGCTTCTCGCCGTCGGGACCCGTCATGTAATAGCTGGCCTTCCCGCCCGGCTCGAACTCGTACTGCTCGAACGTGGCCGGCCACGTGGGCGGACCCCACCAGCGCTCAAGCTGGCGCGGGTCTTCCCAGATTTGCCAGACCTGTTCGGGGCTGGCATCGAACTCAGCGACGAGGGTCAAGGTCAACGCTTCGGGATTCTGGGTGGAACTGATAACCGTCATTGCGGAACCCTTCCTATTTTTCGGCGAGGATGTCTGCGATCCGATCGACGCGCTGCCGCCAGATCGCCTCGTACTCATCGAGCAGCTGGCGGGCTTTCTGCAAGCCATCATGGTTACCCCGCACGATCTGCTCCCTTCCACGCTTCTCCTTCGTTACAAGGGAGGCGCGCTCCAAAACCGCCACGTGTTTCTGGACGGCGGCGAAGCTCATGGCGTAGAGGGCAGCCAAGCCGGACACTGAATATTCCCCGACAGTCACCCGCCGGACGATATCCCGGCGCGTGGCATCGGCAAGTGCCTGGAACAGGCGGTCAAGTTCGGTGTCGCTGAGCTGATCTACAACCATTTGGTTGTAGGATATTCCGATGGCGGAGGGGTGTCAACGGGCATGGATACTTTGCACTAGTCGAACTTCAGCGGAGTCCAGCCGAACGGAATCGGGCCGCGTACTCTTGCCCGGCTTCTATCGGCTTCGTCCGACCAACCCTGCCCGGACTTTGCCATTGGTGCACCACAGGCGCCCCGAGCCACCCGGAAGCCCACGTCTTCCAAGACGGCATCAGGAGCACTGCCGCGCCGCACCGACGCACGCACATTCCAGGCGTCGTCAGCCCAGCCACCGCCACGGAATGCCCTGTAGTCGCCGTATCTCGCGGGATCCGCATAGTCCCAGCACCATTCCCAGACATTGCCGAGCGTGTCGTAGGCGCCGAACCCGTTGGGAGCTTTAAGCGCCCCGTCACTGGGCGCGGACAGCCCATCCTTCGCGGTCCAGGCAATCTCATTGAGCGGACCATAGTGCGGGCCAACCGATCCGGCACGGCATGCGTATTCCCATTCCGCCTCTGTGGGCAGCCGGTAGCCGTTGGCCGCGACGTTCCATTCGACATTTCGTCCGGTGCGGGCATAGGCCGGGCTGATGCCTTCCGCTTCAGATGCCGCATTGCACCAGTCGATGGCCTCAAGCCAGGTGACACCGTGTGCCGGCGCGTTTGGAGAGTGACCACGGCTGGGGTCATTCTTGACCCCGGCAAACTCGGCTCGAGTGACCGCTGTCCTTCCAATCTCGAAGGCGACAAGGTCCACCGAGTCGGTGCGGCCGCTGCGCGCGTCCCGGAGTCCAATCTGCCCACCAGGCAGGCTGAGGAGGTCTGGCGGCTTGATGAGCCTCAGACCTCCGCCACCGGCGCCGCGAACTGGGCTTCGTAGAGCCGCGAGTACGCGCCACCGGAGGCCAGCAGCTCCGCATGGGTGCCCTGTTCCACAATCTGCCCGGCCTCCATCACCAGGATGAGGTTGGCGTCGCGGATCGTGGACAGGCGGTGCGCGATCACAAAGCTGGTCCGGTCAGACCGCAGGGCATTCATGGCCTTCTGGACCAGGACCTCGGTCCGGGTGTCCACGGAGCTCGTGGCCTCGTCCAGGATCAAGACCGACGGACGGGCCAGGAACGCCCGGGCGATGGTGAGCAACTGCTTCTCACCGGCGGAAACGTTGCTGCCCTCGTCGTCGAGCACTGTGTCGTAGCCCTCCGGGAGGGAGTGGACGAAGCGATCTACGTACGTTGCTTGTGCCGCCTCCAGAATCTCGGCTTCGGTGGCGTCGGGCCGTCCATAGGCGATGTTGTCCCGGATGGTCCCGCCGAACAGCCAGGTGTCCTGGAGTACCATGCCCATCCGCGAGCGCAACTCGTAGCGGGACATCGAGGCGACGTCGACGCCGTCGAGCGTTATCCGCCCGGCGTCGAGCTCGTAGAAGCGCATCATCAGGTTCACCAGGGTGGTCTTGCCCGCCCCGGTTGGCCCGACGATCGCCACAGACTGGCCGGGCTCGGCCACCAGGCTCAGATTCTGGATCAATGGCTTGTCCGGCGAGTAGGAGAAGGAAATGTTCTCGAACACCAAGCGTCCGCGCGTCACCTCGGGAACAGCGGAGGGCTCAGGATCAGCGCTTTGCTCCTCGGTGTCGAGCAGCGCGAAGACCCGCTCGGCGGACGCGACGCCGGACTGAAGCAGATTGGCCATCGACCCAAGCTGGGCCAGGGGCTGCGTGAACTGCCGTGAGTACTGGATGAACGCCTGGACATCGCCCAACTGCATGGCGCCCGAAGCTACCTGAAGGCCACCCACTACGGCGATCCCCACATAGACGAGGTTGCCGATGAATGTCAGTGCCGGCATGATCAAGCCGCTGATGAACTGGGCGCCGAAGCTGGCCGAGAACAGTTCTGCGTTCTTCTCGCGGAAGCGCTCCTCCACTTCGCGCTGGCGGCCGAACACCTTCACGAGCGCGTGGCCGGTGTAGGTTTCTTCGATCTGGCCGTTCAGCTCGCCGGTGTTCTTCCACTGGGCCACGAACAGCTTCTGCGAGCGCTTGGCAATCAGCACGGTGGTCACGAGCGTCAACGGCACTGTGACCAGGGTGATCAGCGCCAGGATCGGCGAGAGCAGGAACATCATGAAGATGACGCCGGCCACTGTCAGCAGGGACGTGACTGCCTGGCTGATGGACTGTTGGAGGCTTTGCGAAATGTTGTCGACGTCGTTGGTCACGCGGCTGAGCAGTTCACCACGCTGCACTGAATCGAAATAGCGCAGCGGGAGCCGGTTGATTTTCGCTTCGATCTGCTCGCGGAGCCGGTACACGGTTCGCTGCACGACGCCGTTGAGCACGTACGCCTGGATCCAGCCGAACGCTGAGGCCAGGACATACAGGACCAGCACCCACAGCAGGATCGAGGACAACGCCCCGAAGTCGATTCCGACGCCGGGAGTCAGGTCCATGCCCTTCAACATGTCCGCTTTGGCGCCCTGGCCGGAAGCGCGCAGCCCGTCGATGACCTGTTGCTTGCTTACTCCGGCGGGAAGCTGCGTGGAGACGACGCCGGCGAAGATCAAGTTGGTGCCCTCGCCGAGAAGCCGGGGACCGATCACGGACAGCGTCACGCTGGCCACGGCGAGGAAGAGGACCAGGGTCAGCCACAAGCGCTCGGGCCGCAGCGTACCCAGGAGCCGCTTGGCCGAGGGCAGGAAGTTCATGGCCTTTTCGGCCGGGATGCTCATTCCCGCGAACGGTCCGCCACGGCCTGGTCCCATCGGGGGACGCTGCGGGCGGTTGGCGGTGCCTGCTGTGCTGCTCATGCCGCCTCCTCCGCTGCCAGTTGCGAGGAAACTATCTCGCGGTACGTTTCGGAAGTCTCAAGCAACTCTTCGTGGGTTCCGCGCCCCACCAGCCGCCCGTCGTCGAGCACCAGAATCTGCTCGGCGTCCGCGATGCTGGACACCCGCTGCGCAATGATGACCATGGTGGCGCCCGAAGTGTGGCGCTTGAGTGCCTGGCGAAGCCTGGCATCGGTGGCAGTGTCCAGCGAGGAGAAGGAGTCGTCGAAGATGTAGAGCTCGGGCTGCTTCACGAGTGCCCGGGCGATTGCCAGGCGCTGCCGCTGACCGCCGGAAACGTTGGTGCCGCCTTGCGAGATCGGAGCGTCAAGCCCGCCTTCCATCTCCTCGACGAAGTCCTGGGCCTGCGCAATGGAGAGGGCCCGCCAGAGTTCTTCCTCGGTGGCGTCGGGCTTGCCATAGAGCAGGTTGCTGCGCACCGTGCCGGAGAACAGGTAGGGCTTTTGCGGGACCAGCCCGATGTGCCCCCACAAGAGGTCCGGGTGCAGTTCGCGGACGTCGACGTCGTCGATCCGCACCGAGCCGCTGCTCGCGTCGAAGAGCCGTGGCAGCAAGTTCACCAAGGTGGTCTTGCCCGCGCCCGTGCTGCCGATGATCGCCGTCGTCTGGCCAGCGCGTGCCCGGAAGCTGATGCCGCTCAGGACGGGCTGCTCGGCACCCGGGTAGGCGAATCCGACGTCGAGCAATTCCAGCTCGCCGCGGCCGGCGGTCTCCGTCACCGGGTTCGCGGGAGGCCGCACGCTCGATTGGGTCTCCAACACCTGCCCGATGCGGTCCGCCGACACAGCCGCACGCGGGATCATGACGGCCATGAACGTAGCCATCATGACGGACATGAGAATCTGCATGAGGTAGCTCAGGAAGGCGATCAAGGTTCCTACCTGCATGGATCCGTCATCGATCCGGAACGATCCGAACCAGATCACGGCCACGCTGGAGACGTTGAGCACCAGCATCACCACCGGGAACATGAGGGCCATGAGCCGCCCTGCGCGCAACGCCATCTCCGTGACGTCCCGGTTCGCGGAGGCGAAGCGTTCCGTCTCCATGTCCTCGCGCACGAACGCACGTACCACGCGGATGCCGGCGAGCTGTTCGCGGAGCACCCGGTTCACGGTGTCGATCCGGACCTGCATCTTGCGGAACAGCGGAACCATCCGGCTGACAATGAGGCCCACCGCAACGAGCAGCACGGGGACGCTCACGGCAATCAGCCAGGACAACTGCGCATCCTGCCGGACGGCCATGATGACCCCGCCGATGCTCAGCATGGGCGCCGCCACCATGAGGGTGCAGGACATCAGGACGAGCTGTTGGACTTGCTGCACGTCGTTGGTGGAGCGGGTGATCAGCGAGGGAGCGCCGAAGCGGGTGACCTCCTGCTCGGAGAACTCCCCCACCCTGGTGAAAATGGCCCCGCGCAGGTCCCGCCCCAGGCCCATGGCGGCTTTCGCGCCGAAGTACACGGCGGTGATCGAACACGCGATCTGCAGGAGGGTGATGAGCAACATGAGGCTGCCGGTGCCCAGGATGTACCCGGTATCCCCCTTGGCCACGCCTTCGTCAATGATGTCGGCATTCAGTGTGGGCAAGTACAGCGACGCGATGGACTGCGCCAACTGGAAAATGACGACGGCGATCAGTAGCCGCCGATGTGGCCGCAGGTACTGAACGAGAAGTTTCCAGAGCATCGTTCTCCAACTCACGTAGTGATTCGAAGGCCAGTCTACGACTGGTTGCTGGGGGCAACTAGAGCTTTCCCTCAGGGCGAAGCGTGGCGGGCGATCAGGTGCAACCCTCGCTCAGATATGGGGCCCCTTTCCCCAACCCTCGCTCAGATATGGGGCCCCTTTCCCCAACCCTCGCTCAGATCGTGGGGCTTACCGCGCAAGAGCAACGCCGATCTCGCGATTCACTGCGGGGATGATTTCGGTGGCCAGGAGCTCGATGGACCGCGCCGTCTCGGCGAAAGGCAACCCGCCGAGACCGACCTGAGCCAGATACCGCGTGTTACCGAGGGCGCTATGAATTTCCAGTAGCTTTTCGACGAGCTGTTGGGGGCTTCCCACAAGCAGGCCGCCACCCGGTTCGGTCCATTCATCGAAGGTGTTCCGCGGGAAATGGTCAACTGGCCGGGGCATGTTCTGCTCGAAGTAGGCGCGATAGTAGGGGTAGAAGGTGTCCCGTGCCTGCTGCGACGTCGGCGCCACATAGAAATGGCCACCCGCGCCGACTGGCAGGGCGGCACCGTCGTGTCCCGCGTCTTCAGCGGTCTCCCGGTACAGTTCCACGAACCGGCGGAATCGTGCCGGCCCGGACAGCAGAGCGATAAACAACGGCAGGCCCAACCGCCCCGCCCGGACGAAACTCTGCGGAGTACCGCCCACGCCCACCCAGATGGGCAACTTTTCCTGGATCGGACGCGGCGCTATGTCCATCCCGGAGACGGTTTGGGTCAAGCTTCCCTCCCAGCGAAGGTTGTCGTTGTCACGCAGCGCGAGCAACATGTTCAGCTTCTCTTCGAACAGCTCGTCATAGTCCTCCAATCTGTGGCCAAACAAGGAGTACGACTCCACAAAGGCGCCACGGCCGGCAATGATCTCTGCCCGCCCGCCCGAAATTAGATCCAGCGTGGAGAACTGCTCGAAGAGCCGGACAGGGTCCTGGGTGGAGAGAACCGTGACGGCGGTGCCCAGCCGAAGGTTGGTGGTTTCCCGAGCGATGGCCGCGAGCACCATTTCCGGGGCAGAGAGGGCGAAATCGTGCCGATGATGCTCCCCCAGGCCCAGGAACGATAGTCCTGCCTGCTCGGCAAGCTTCGCCAGCTCAATGATGTCCTTGACCCGCTGGTGCGGTGACAGGGAGGCTCCAGTCTTGATGTCGCGGGATAGCTCACCGAAAGTGAAGATTCCAAAATCCATAATTAATTGAACATTCAAGTATTTGGATTCATTCCCTAGCCGTTAGTGAGCGAGCGTCCGCAGCAACCCCCACATACGTGAGCGAGCGTCCGCCGCAACCCCCACATACGTGAGCGAGCGTCCGCCGCAACCCCCACATACCTGAGCGAGCGTCCGCCGCAACCCCCACATACCTGAGCGAGCGTCCGCCGCAACCCCCACATACGTGAGCGAGCGTCATGATGGCGCGGAGCGTGCCGGCGTCGTACCCGGACAGTAGGCTGGAGACGCTCGGCAAGATCCGCTACGAAAGGACCGTAGTCATGGCTTACATCACCGTCGGAAATGAAAACAGCACCGAGATCGAGATCTACTACGAGGACCACGGGACCGGCCAGGCAGTGGTCCTTATCCACGGCTACCCTTTGGACGGTTCGTCCTGGGAGAAGCAGGCCGCCGCACTGCTCGACGCCGGCTACCGCGTCATCACCTACGACCGCCGCGGCTTCGGCAAGTCCAGCAAGCCGACCGTCGGCTACGACTACGACACCTTCGCCGCGGACCTCAACACCCTCCTGAACACCATCGATGTGAACGATGCCGTCCTGGTGGGCTTCTCGATGGGTACCGGCGAAGTGGCACGCTACATCAGCACCTACGGCTCGGCCCGGGTGGCGAAAGCAGTGTTCCTCGCATCCTTGGAGCCGTTCCTCCTGCAGACGGCGGACAACCCCGGAGGCGTCCCGCAGTCAGTGTTCGACGGTCTCACGGAAGCCGTCATTTCCGATCGCTATGCTTTCTTCACCGAATTCTTCAACAACTTCTACAACGCCTCCACTTTCCTCGGAACGCACCGCCTGAGCCACGAGGCAGTCGCCGCCAGTTGGAACCTGGCAGCCCAGTCAGGCGCCTACGCTTCGGTGGCGGCGCAGCCCACGTGGCTCACGGATTTCAGGGCCGACATCCCCAAGATCGACGTTCCCGCCCTGATCGTGCACGGCACCGCGGACAACATCCTCCCCATCGACGTCACCGGCCGGAGGTTCGCCGAAGCGCTCCCCAGTGCCGAATATGTCGAAATCGACGGCGCCCCGCACGGCCTGCTGTGGACGCATGGCGCCGAGATCAACCAGGCTTTGCTCGGCTTCCTCGCAAAGTAGGGATTCCTGACAAAAAATTAGGGCGAAACTAACTGAATATCGCGGGAACCTTAACGCCTCTGGTCCAGTCTTAATGCAAGCACAGGCGGAACCCATTCGCCGGCGAAAGCACTAAAGCTGCAAGGGGAGCAGGACCGGCCATGAAGACAACAACAGCCCTGGACGAGGTCACCGCCATCAATGGCGTAATCACCGATCAGCAACCCGTTGACTTCCACGCTTTGGGGCTCGCCGGTTGCATCGACCGCTTGGCCTCACCGCTCCGCCGCCAAGGGACCGAAATCCATTGGGAGACGCCGCACCACGGTGTCGAAATCTCGTCCGACTCCGCTTCCTTGCTCTACCACGCCGCCAAGGAAGTGCTTAGCAACGCCTTCAAGTATGCGCATGCCCACGACGTCACCGTCCGCTTGGCCGCCGTGTACCACGGGATCCGGCTGACTGTCACGGACAACGGCGCGGGCTTCGACAGCCAGGCGACTCCCGCGGGCGCACACCACGGATTCGGGCTCCGCCTCATGTCCATCGCCGTCAGCGAAGTGGGCGGCGACGTCTCGGTCGTCTCCAGCCCAGGCAAGGGTACCTGCGTCACCGTCACTTTGCCGCTCGACTGATAGGCGTCGATGCCCGACGGCGGCAGGCACCCGCCGTCGTCGGTTTCGGCGCTGCTGGTTCGCTATTCAAGTGAATCTGGTATGAAAGGCGAATGACCCCGTACAAATCGGAACCGCCTCTGGGCGGCTCCCGCGCACACATCAAGTCGATTTTCCCCTCGCTGGCTCCCAGTGAACAGCGGGTGGCGCAATTGTGCCTCGAGTCCCCCGAAACCGTGGCCAGGATGTCGGTAGCCGATCTGGTCACCCGGACGGGCACATCGCCTGCGACGATCGTCCGGGCGTGCAAAAGCATGGGCTTCGACGGATTCCAGCACTTGCGCCAAGTCCTGCTGCGCGATCTGGGCGCCGCGGCACGGGACAGTATCCAGCAGGAAGAATCGGGGGCAACCGGCGAACCCGGTTCCTCGGAGTACCTGGTCTCCGGGATCTTTTCCCGCGCCTCCCACGATATCCGCGGAGCTTTAGGGTCTTTGGACTTCGAGGCGTTCGATGCGGCGGTCCGCGCGATTCGCCAGGGCGGACGCCTGCTGGTGGTGGCGAATGGTGGTTCACTCGCTCCGGCCCAATCGCTTGCCCTGCGTTTTCTGGCCGCGGGCGTTGGATGCGAGGCGCCATCCGACATTGTTTCGCAGCACATCACCGCCAAGCTCCTCTCCGCGGGCGACGTCTGCATCGCCGTGAGCGACAGCGGAATGAACTCCTTCACTGTTGGTTCTGCCCGGATAGCGGCTGAACGCAAGGCCACGGTGATCGGGGTAACCAGCTACGCGAAGTCTGAGCTTGCCGATCTCTCGACCCACACGCTCGTGGCCGGGGCGGAATTCCATTCCTGGAACGACCAGCTGCCTATTGGAAATATCGTCCAGATGCTGGTGCTGTCCGCCCTGCACGCCGCAGTGACCGCGGATTCCCCCGAGGTTGAGCGCGCCCGCTCCGCGGTGTTCGAGGAAGTCCTCCACATGGTGGAAAACCCCGAATAGTTTTTGGCGCGAAACGCGGGCAGTTTCAACTGTTTCCTGTCCGCGCACGGGGAGTTCATCAACTCCGCACCGACCGTTAATGATCGAGCCCCACCCTTCAAGGGTAAGACGTTTCCTAAATAATTCGATTTAGGAAACATCGTTTCCCCGGAGGTGCTCGTGGGCCGACTTGTGCTCAACCAGTTGTCGCGTTCATTCAAGAACGTGTCGGCGGTAAAGAACGTATCGCTCACCGTCGAAGATGGTGATTTCCTGGTCCTGCTCGGCTCCAGCGGCTGCGGCAAGACCACCCTGCTCCGTATGATCGCGGGCCTGTTGGAACCGACGTCGGGCTCGCTCGAACTGGACGGAACGGACATCACCGCCGCTCCATCCAAGAAACGCGATTTGGCGATGGTGTTCCAGAGCTACGCGCTGTATCCGCACCTCAGCGTGGCGAAGAACCTCGCCTTCCCGCTCCACGTGCGGCGCACCGACAAGCAGGAAGTCAAGAAGCGCGTCGAAGCCGTGGCCGACATGGTGGAGATCGGCCACCTCCTGGACCGCAAACCCAAGGAACTCTCCGGTGGCCAGCGCCAACGAGTCGCAGTAGCCCGCGCCTTGGTGCGCGAACCCAAGGCCTTCCTCATGGACGAACCGCTGTCCAACCTGGATGCCAAGCTCCGGACCGCAACCCGGCAGGAGCTGGCCGGACTGCACAAGCGCCTCGGTGCCACGTTCATCTACGTCACGCACGACCAAGTGGAAGCCATGACCATGGCAACCAAGATCGCGCTGCTCAACGGGGGCCAACTCGAGCAACTCGGCACGCCGGAAGAGCTCTACGACAAGCCGGCATCCGTATTCGCCGCAGGCTTCCTTGGTTCCCCTGCCACCAACCTGATCGATGCCGAACTTTCCACCAGCAACGGCTCCATCACCGTCATGGCGCCTTCAGTCGAAGCAGTGCTGTGGGACGGGGAAACACCCCGGCGGGACGTGGTGCTGGGCGTCCGCCCGGAACACCTGAGCATCCACGCACCCGGTTCTTCCGCAGCCGCGCCGAGCTCCGGGGCAGCCCTGCGGGGCATCGTCGACCTGGCCGAAAACCTCGGCAGCGAACAAGTGATCTATTGCCGCGTCGGCGGGAACCGCGTGGCCGTCCGCGCCCCGCGAGGCCAACACTGGGAGCCGGGCAACGCCGTCGTACTCAGTGCCGATGCCAAGAACCTCCATCTCTTTGACCGCGCAAGCGGCCGCCGCCTCGAATGGCAAGCAGACGCGAAGCATGCCTCCACAGCCAGCTCCGCGCAGCCGGCGGCATCTGCCTAGCCTCCCCTCTTCCGGACCCAAGCCTGAACCAGCAGCACCCACCCAACCCAGCAATCAAGGAAATATTGTGCGCCCTCTCCGTTCAATTGCACTGACCATCGCCGCCGGCACGGCAGCCCTGGCACTCGCGGGCTGCTCCGGCACCTCGCAGGCCAGCACCGTGAGCAACCAAGCCATCCCCGAGCTCACAGCAGACCAGCAAGTCAACATCACCTTCGAAAGCTACAACCTGGCCCAGGCTGGCGTGTGGACCGATACCGTCAAAGGCCTCGTAGCCGACTTCGAGAAGGCCCACCCCAACATCCACGTCACCGCGCAGGCACCACAGGGCGGCGGCGCCGTCGGGTCCAACACGGTCAGCAGCGTCCAGACGCAGCTCCTTGCCGGACATGCGCCCGACATCGCGCAGTTGACGTTCGATTCCCTCGACTTCGCCGCCACCCAGCTCGGTGCCCAGCCCATCAGCGACCTCGTCGGCCAGAAAGCCGTCGACGACGCCCTCGGCGGGGCCCACCCGTTCCACCCCAACGCAAAGCACCTGGCCGACTGGAACGGCAAGACCTACGGCATTCCCTACGTTTTCTCCACGCCCGTCCTGTTCTACAACGCCACCAAGCTCGCCGACGCCGGAATCACCAACCCTGACCTCTCCACCTGGGACAAGGTGGAGGCAGCCGCAAAGGCCGTTTCCGCGAAGACCGGAAAGCCGTCCCTGGACATTTCTTGCGCAAGCATCGGGGGCAACTGGTGCATGCAGGGCGTCTTCAAGTCGAACGGTGCCCAGGTCCTCTCCGATGACCGCAAGACGATCGGATTCGGCTCGGACGCGGCCGTGGACACCGTCACGAAGCTCGCACAACTGACGAAGGACGGCGTGCTGCGCAACGCAGACAGCAACGCGCAATACGAAGGCCTCCCGAAGGGCGACACCGCCTTCATCCTCACGACTTCGGCGCTCCAGGGCTCGTTCATGTCCGCAGCAACCAAGGGCGGCTGGGAGCTCAAGGCAGCCGGCATGCCCTCCTTCGGCAGCAAGCCTGCCGTGCCCACCAACTCGGGATCGGCCCTGTTCGTCCTCTCGCAGGATCCAGCGAAGCAGCGCGCCGGCTGGGAATTGATCAAGTTCATGACCAGCGACCACGCCTACGAGCAGATCTCCACCAAGATCGGCTACCTGCCGCTGCGCACCTCGCTCACCGCTCCGGGCGGCTCGCTCTACGACTGGGCCCAGAAGAACCCGCTCCTGGCTCCGAACCTCGCCCAGCTTGACCGCCTGCAGCCGTGGGTTTCCTACCCGGGAAACAGCTACGTGCAGATCGACGACATCCTCGGCAAGGCCGTCGAGAACGTCGTCTACTACGGCAAGGACGCAAAAACCACCATGGCCGACGCCCAGAAGCGCGCGCAGGACCTGATCCCCTAACCCTTTTCCCCATCAGGAAGGACACAAGCTGTGACAACCACCGCCGAGGACGCAGTCTTCGGAACCCGCAATCGCCCCTACCCCGTAGAGGGCACCTACAACTTCCGGAGCACGGCGGGTTATCCGGCCGCCGCTCCCGCCGCGGCCAGCGAGCCCGCCGCCGCGCGGACCGTCCGTGACGGGAAGCTGTACCGCTCGGACGCGCTCCACGGACTGACCGACGCCGGACGCCGGCAATTCTCCGAGCTCGGCATCCGCCTGGTGATCGACTTGCGAGACCGGACCGAGCTGGCGAAGTCGCCCAGCAACCTCGACGGACTCGCCGTCGACACGAGGCACAACCCGATTTTCGAAGAGGGCAACGTCCCCGGTACCGCGGAGATCACCACCCTTTCGCACATCTACATGCTCATGGTCCAGAGCCACGCCCAGCGCCTTGCCGCCGCTATCCGCCTCATTGCCGACTCCGGAACGGATCCGATCCTGGTTCACTGCACGGCGGGCAAGGACCGCACCGGCGTCGTGATTGCCCTGGCCCTCCTGGCCGCGGGCGTGGACCGCGAGCAGGTGATCCTCGACTACACAGCCAGCGAGGAAAACCTTCGCGGCGAATGGAGCGAGGCCATGATAGCCGCCGCCTCCAGCCACCCGGGCCTTGCGGGCATCGGCGGGGAACTCCGGGAAATCATCTCCGCGAGCCCCGCCACCGTCCTGGAAACCACGCTGGACCTCGTGGACGAAATGTATGGCAGCGCCACCGGCCTGCTCCAGGCACACGGTTTCAGCGACGCCGACCTCGAACGGCTCAGGGATGTCCTGACCATCAGCTCCACCCGCTAGGAAGCACTCACTTACAAGGAGACAAGACCATGAACACCGAACTCCAGCACCCCGCCCCCGAGCACTTCATCCTGCACATCAGTGACACCCACTTCGTGGCCGACAACGACCTCCTGCACGGCAGCGTGGACAGCGACGAGAACCTCCGCCAACTGTTCCGCGACTTCGTGAAGGCCCAGGTCAAGCCCGAAGCACTGGTATTCACCGGCGACCTCGCCGACACTGGCCGCCCCGACGCCTATGTCCGCCTCCGCAACATCGTGGAGCCCGTGGCCGAGGAACTCGGTGCCAAGATCATCTGGGTCATGGGCAACCACGACGCCCGTACCGCCTTCCGTTCGGGCCTCCTCGACTCCGACGCCGGCGAGGAATCCGTTGACATGGTGCACGACGTCAACGGCCTGCGCATCATCGCCCTGGACTCCACCGTTCCGGGCAAGCACCACGGCGAAATCTCCGACGAGCAGCTCGCTTGGCTGTCCGATGTCCTCGCCACCCCGGCCCCGCACGGCACCCTCATCGCCCTGCACCACCCGCCGGTTCCCAGCCCGCTGGAGATGATGGCCATGTTCGAACTCCGCGAGCAGAGCCGCTTCGAGAAGGTCATCGAAGGCACCGACGTCCGTGGCATCCTGGCCGGCCACCTGCACTACTCCACCTTCAGCACCTTCGGCGGCGCTCCCGTCACGGTTGCTTCGGCCACGTGCTACACGCAGGACCTCAACGTCGCGCCGAAGTCGATGCGCGGCCAGAACGGTGCGCAGGCGTTCAATCTGATCCACCTTTACCAGGACAAGATGCTCAGCTCCGTTGTGCCGATCGGCGAGTTCTCTACGGTGTACTCCGTCACGGCTGAGCAGATGGCCGCGTTCGAGAAGATGACCCTCGAAGAGGCCACCGCAGCGATGACCGCTCCCGGTGAGGAGTCCGACGTCGAGTTCTCCATCGCTGCCGAAACGGCCGACGGCGAACTCGCCGCCAGCGCCCGCTAGGCACCGGAAGGAAGCCGCAAGAATGTTTATCGAAACCGCCGGGCCGGCAACGGGCATTACCCCTGCCGGCCCGGCGGGGCTCCCGGCCAATCGGCGTCCCAAGCGCCGCGCGCTAAGCCCCTATCTCTATATCCTTCCCGCCGTGGTCCTGCTTCTCGTCTGGACCTACTGGCCGCTGGGACAGACCGTCAACTTGTCCTTCAACGACTGGAACCTGATTCCTACCAAGCCCAAGCAATACGTTGACGTGCAAAAATACGCGAAGGTCCTGAGCCTGCCCGAACTGCACCAAGCCCTGATCAACACCGGCTTGTATATCCTGGCGTTCCTGGGCATTTCCGTTGCCTTGCCGCTCGTGTTCGCGCTGCTTTCGCGCAAGGTCCAGGGCAAGGCGCGCACCGCGTACCAGGCCCTGATCTTCGTTCCCTTCCTCATCACGCCCGTGGCGAGCAGTGCCATTTGGCGGTGGCTGTTCGCTCCTGAGGGCGGAACGATTCCCGCGATCGCCGCCGCCCTGGGCGCACCGATGGGCAACGTTTTCCGCGATCCCGACAGTTCGATGACGGCGGTGATCGTGATTGTCGGCTGGCAGATGCTCGGCTTCGGCGTGCTGGTGGTATCGGCCGGGCTGGCGGGCATCAGCCCGGACTATGCCGCCGCTGCATCCATCGACGGCGCCAGCGGCAGGCAGATCACGTGGCGGATCATCATCCCGCTGCTCTCTCCGAGCCTGGTGTTCCTCTCGCTCATGACCATCCTGCTGTCCGCGCAGTGGACATATCCCATCATCGACCTTGTGACGCAGGGCGGACCGGGCAACTCATCTACCAACATCTACTACCTGCTGTACCAGTTCGGCTTCAGGAACTTCGACGCCGGCCTGTCCTCCGCGGCGGGCACGCTCTTCTTCCTTGGATTCGGGCTGATTGCCCTCGTCTTCGTGGAACTCTCGGAGCGACTCAGCTTCTACGACAACTAGAAAGAGCCACCATGGCCTTCATCACCATCGCCCCGCCGGCCCAGCCTGGTTCCGTGGACGCCCCGCTTTCAGGGCCGACGAAAGTTTCAGGGCCGACGACGGCGCCTGCCGCCGGGCGCGGACGCCTGCGGTTTGCGTCGTTCCGGCTTGGGTCTTTGCGGCTAGTGCCCAGCCACGCTTTGCTGATCGCCTTGGCGGTCGTCTCCATTTTCCCCATCTACTGGATGTTCGTCACGGCCTTCCGGCCGTCGTCGGACGCTTTGTCCACCAACCCGTTGCCGGGACCCCTGAGCATGGAGAACTTCCAGTACGTCCTGAAGACCATCCCCATCGCGGGCATGCTAGCGAATACCTTCGGCATGGCACTGACCTTGGCGGTGTCCCAACTGCTCGTGGCCATCCTTGCTTCCTACGGCTTTGCGCGCTGGGACTTCCTCGGAAAGAAGGCCTTGTACCTGCTGTTTGTCGGTTCCTGGTTGGTGCCTTTCCAGGTCACCATGATTCCCAACTACCTGCTGGTTTCGCAGATGGGCCTTCTCAACACCATCACCGGCGTCGTCATCCCGCAGCTGTGCTCGGCCTTCGCGGTGATGATGCTGCGGCAACACCTCGAAGCCTTCCCCAAAGACCTCCTGGATGCGAGCCAGATGGATGGTCGGTCATCCTGGAGGACGCTGTGGGAAGTGGTTGTCCCGAACCTCCGGCCAGCGCTGGCAGCCCTGGGCATCATGCTGTTCATCAGCGCCTGGAACGAATACTTGTGGCCTTCGCTGATCATGCAGAAGTCCGATGCCCTGATCCAGGTAGGCATCCGAGGGTTCCTCGGCGCCGAAGGCAACAACTGGGGCGCCATCATGGCAGCGTCCTCGCTCGCCTGTCTGCCGATCTTCCTGATCTACATCTTCTTGCAGCGATACGTGGTGGATGCATTTGTCCGCTCGGGGTTGAAGTAGCCCCCGACCCGCCCCTAGACGCCCGAACGCCCGCTCACCTATAGCGCCGTTTCGGCCGACGCCGGCTCACATATAGGGCCAATTCCGGGATCCCTTGCTCACTAGATGTGAGCGAGGGATCCGGAAAACAACCATATAAGTGAGCGAGCGTCTGGGGTGAGCGAGCTGAACCAAGGAGTCCCGGTCATATCGCCAAAGGAAAGCCCTTAAGGAAGGCCCCTAGGAGAACTCCTTCAACGCCTCGGTGAGCAGCCCGCCCGGAGACCCCAGCCGGACATGGACGCCATTCGAAGCCACCAGTTCACCGGCAATGACGACGGCGGTGACGTCGCTCGCCGTCGCGCTGAACGCGAACTGCTGGGGCATGGAACCCGCGGTTCGCACCGAGTCCGGAGCCACAGCCATGAGATCGCACACCGCAGCTACCTCTAGTGCCGACGCAATGGGCGTGGCCATGGATGCGGTTGCGCCGATGGTGGCCGCGTGGAACAGTTCTTGCGGTGAAAACCTGCCCCGCTGGCCGGAGCCGAGGCGTTCCCCGTGTTCCAAGGTCCGCATTTCAACCCAGGGATCGATCACGGCGTGTTGGTCGGTACCTAGCGCGATGGTCGAGCCGGCGTCGCACAGGGCGCGTGCCGGGCCGATCCCGTCAGCTAGATCGGCCTCGGTGGTGGGACACATCACCACCGTGGATCCCGCATCTCCGAGGAGCCGGATGTCTTCCGGCGTCAGGTGAGTGGCGTGGACGGCGGAGAGCCGCGCGGACAACAGGCCATGCCGGGCAAGGAGTCCAGCCGGGGTGACGCCATAGGCCTGGAGGCAGGCCTCATTCTCAGCCGGTTGTTCGCTCAAGTGGATGTGGAGTGGAAGGTCGGCAGGCAACTGGCGGGCGACCGTCTTGAGAGCCTCCTCCGGTACGCCGCGAACTGAATGCAGGGCGGCCCCCACGCTGACCATCTCCGGCGGAAAGGTCTCCGCGATTTCGGCCCGCAGCGAGGCGAGCCGGTCCAGCCAAGCCTGGGCGTCGGCGTCGCCGAACCGCGCCTGTTCCGGGCTGAGCGGTGTTTCGATGCCTCCCGCGAGGTAAAGGGTGTCCAGCAAAGTGAGGCGGATCCCGGCGGCCACGGCTGCCCTTGCCAACGCAAGTTCCATCGCGTGCGGCTCCGGGTACGGTGTCCCTTCGGGCTGGTGGTGGACGTAGTGGAACTCCGCCACGCTGCTGAACCCCGACACCACCATTTCGGTGAACACTGCCGTGGCGAGCTTTTCGTATTTCTCCGGCGTCAGTTCCGCGGCGCTCCGGTACATCTGCTCCCGCCACACCCAGAAGTCGCCACGCCCATCATGGGTGCGTCCGCGCAGGATCCGGTGGAACGCATGCGAGTGGGCGTTGGCCGCAGCCGGGAAGACGGCGCCATTCAATATCTGGTCAGCGGCTTCGGGCTGGACCCCGGTAGAGATGCTGGAGATGCGGCCGTTGTCCACCTCCAACCGGACGCCCGCGGCCACAGCCGAACCGCCCGCGACTGAACCGCCGTCGACGTTTACCAGCGCCGCCTCGCACCAAATCCCGCTCACAGGAGTCCCTCCAAAACGTCGGCGAGCGCAACGGCGCCGGCCGAGGCGTCCTCGTCAGCCACGTATTCTTCCGGGGAATGCGAGATCCCGCTGGGATTGCGGACGAAGAGCATCGCCGAGGGAACATGTCCAGCCAGCACACCGGCGTCGTGCCCTGCGCCGGTTGCGAGAACCGGCGCCCCGGGCAGGAGCTCGGCGAGGCGTCGGCTCAGGCCGGGATCGAAATGCACGGTGTCGCTGTAGGACTCCTCCGTGAGGGTGACCGTGCATCCTTCGCTCGCCGCGATTTCCCGGGCTGCACCGTAGATCGATTCGATCAGTTGCGCCGTGACGGCGTCGTCGGGGTGGCGGGCGTCGAGCCACAGATCTACGCGGGAGGCAATCACGTTGGTGCCACCGGGAACCGGGGTCAATCGCCCCACGGTGGCCCTCGCATCAGCCTGTTTCGCGGCCGCATCACGGACGGCAACGACGATCTGCGCGGCCGCTACCATCGGGTCGGCACGGTCGGCCATGAGAGTGGTCCCGGCGTGGTTGCCTTGGCCGCTGACGCTCAGCTTCCAGCGGCCGTGGCCCAGGATGGAGCTGCCGACAGCGATGGCTGGCCCGCTTTGGCCCAGTCCCTTCCCCTGTTCCACATGCAGTTCGACGAAGTCGCCGATTCGCGCCATGGCTTTCGGGTCGGGACCCACATGCCGGGGATCCAAGCCATTGCTCCGGGCGACGTCGGCGAAAGTGTCGCCGTCGACGTCGCGCAGGTTCAGCGCCTTGTCGACGTCGATGGCGCCGGCCAGGAGCCGCGAGCCCAAGCAGGCCACGCCAAAGCGGGATCCTTCTTCTTCCGGGAAGACCGTGATGGCCAGCGAACGCTTCGGCTTGACGCCTCGAGAGGCAAGAACGTCGACGGCGGCGAGTGCGGACGCGACTCCGAGCGGCCCGTCAAAGGCACCCCCGCCCGGGACGGAGTCGAGGTGGCTGCCGGTGACGAGGGCACCGTCCTGGGGCTTTCCCCACCAGGCCCAGATAATGCCGTTACGGTCGGTCTCGACGTCGAGGCCGCGCTGTTGGGCTTGTTCGATGAACCAGTGCCTGAGGTCGAGCTCGGGCGTCGAGTAGACAGCCCTTGAGTATCCTCCGCGAACCGCATCTCGGCCCACGTCCTTGATTGAGTCAAGGAGCTGATTGACGGTTTCCACGTTGTTCCTCCGATGAATGAAGACTGCCACCAAGTAAAAACCACTTGTCACCCCATGACAAGACCTTGAGCGCAGAACCGTGACAATTAACAGGCTTGAAACACCGTCGAAACGGCTTGTTCCCACCAAGCGTCTCAAATCCCGGAATCTCAGGTAATTTCACGAAATCTATTGCCATTCGATGAAAGTTGATTTTTACTAAGTGGCAAGACATGGTGATTCAGACCACTTGAAAGCAGGTCAGTCAGTGGCAGCAGACTCTTCCACCCGGACGGTCGAAAGGGCGTTGGCCCTCCTGAGCGCGGTCTGTACCGATGGCGCCATCAGCTTGAGCGACGCCGCACGCGTTGTTGACTTGTCGGCCAGCACCGCACTCCGGCTCCTCCGCACACTGGAGGGCAGCGGATTCGTGAAGCGGGACCCGAGCGGAAACTTCCGGCCCGGCGCCAGTGTCATCCAGTTGGGAGCACTCGCGCTCGGACAGGAATCCCTCGTGTCTCTGTGCACACCGCATATGAAGAGGCTGGTGGCCGACACGGGCGAGTCCTGCTATTTGAGCATTCCTGGTCCTGGGGAAACCGGAATCTACATCGCCATTGTCGAAGGTACGCACTCTGTCCGGCACACCAGTTGGGTCGGCAGGAGCATTCCGCTGGAAGGATCCGCCGCCGGGAAGGTCCTCACTGGCGGGCAGAACGGTCGCGGCTTCGCCATCGTGCGAAGCGGCGTAGAAGACGACATTACGGCCGTCGCCGCACCCATCGTGATCGGCGGCCGCACCGTGGCAGCCCTCAGCATCGTCGCACCGAGCTACCGCTTGGGCGAGGCGAAGGCCCAGACATTTGGCGAGGAACTGGCGAGGGTGGCGAACAACATCCTCGTGGAACCCTCCGGAGACCATGAAGTGCCCCAGGAAAGCATGGAAAAGAAATGATCAAGTTTGAAAATGTCACCAAGGCGTACCCGGACGGGACGGTCGCCGTCGACGGCCTGAACCTCGAGGCGCCCACCGGCAAGTTGACCATCTTGGTTGGCCCGTCCGGCTGTGGCAAGACCACGTCCCTCAGGATGATCAACCGCCTCATCGAACCCACCAGCGGCACCATCTACCTCGATGACCAGCCGACGTCGGGCATGGACGCTGCGTTGCTGCGCCGCCGGATCGGCTACGTCATCCAGCACGCCGGCCTCTTTCCGCACCGCACTATCGTCGACAACGTGGCAACGATGCCCGTGCTGCTCGGCGAGAGCAGGCAAAAGGCCCGTATGAAAGCCCTCGAGCTCATGGAGCGCGTCGGACTCCCCGCGAGCTTCGCCAAGCGCTACCCGTGGCAACTGTCCGGTGGACAGCAGCAGCGCGTGGGCGTGGCCCGGGCTTTGGCTTCGGATCCGGCCTTCATGCTCATGGACGAACCCTTCAGTGCCGTTGACCCCGTGGTCCGCGCACAGCTCCAGGAGGAGTTCCTCCGACTGCAGCGCGAGATCGGCAAGACCATCATCATGGTCACCCACGACATCGATGAGGCCCTCAAGCTCGGCGACCAGGTTGCCGTGATGCGTGTCGGCGGAAAACTCGCCCAGATGGCCACGCCGTCAGAGCTGCTGACGTCCCCGGCTGACGAATTCGTGGCCGACTTCGTGGGACGCGACCGTGGCTACCGTTCCCTCGGCTTCACCAACGCGGCCGGCACGGTTGCCGTTTCCGAAGAAGCCGTGGTCACCCTCGGTGCATCTGCCGCCGAGGCCCAGAGCAAGGCCACGGGGGCCTGGGTGCTGGTGGTCGACCCGCTGCGGAAGCCGCTCGGCTGGGCACAAGCGGACCTCATCAAGGGCGAGCTCACGAGGGAGCACCTCAACCTCAGCGGCACCTCCGCATCATCGTCCGGGACCATGCGCCAATTGCTCGACGCGGCGCTTTCCTCCCCCAGCCGGCGTGGCGTCGTCGTCAATGAACACGGCGAGCTCATCGGCACAGTGACGGCCACCGACGTCGTCAAGGCGATCGAGGCCGAGCCGCACTTGGAGACGGCGCGATGAACTTTGAATGGCTCGGCCGCCAGTCCGACAACATCGTCTTCCTCCTCGGCTGGCACGTGCTGCTCGCCGTCACTCCCCTCATCCTGGGACTGCTCATCGCGCTGCCGCTCGGCTGGTGGGCGCACCGCAGCCGCCGGATCTACCCCCTTCTGGTGGGCGTGGCAGGCCTGCTGTACACGGTCCCTTCCCTCGCCCTGTTCGTCCTGTTGCCGCTGGTCCTTGGCACCAAGATCCTGGACCCCCTCAACATCGTGGCGGCCCTGACCATCTACACCGTCGCATTGCTCGTACGCGTGGTGGCCGATGCCTTGGATTCCGTGCCGGAAGACACGGTCCAAGCCGCCAAGGCGATGGGCTACCGCGGATACCAGAGCCTGGTGAAAGTGGAGCTACCCGTGGGCGTCCCGGTCATCAGTGCCGGACTCCGCGTCGCGGCAGTCTCCAATGTGAGCCTTGTTTCCGTGGCAGCATTGCTCGGCATCCCGCAGCTCGGCTCGCTCTTCACCCAAGGCTTCCAGTTGCGGTTCTTCACCCCGATCATCGCCGGCATCATCCTCTGCGTGGTCCTGGCCATGATCCTTGACGGACTGATCATCCTCCTCAACCGGTGGCTGACACCGTGGACCCCCAAGGTGGTGGCATCATGATCAACTACTTGTTCAATCCCGCACACTGGAGCGGCGCCGACGGCATCCCCACCCTGATCGGCGAACACCTGCTCTACTCCCTCATTGCCCTCGTCGTCGCGGCCATCATCGCCGTTCCGCTCGGTATCTACATCGGAGTCACAGGCAAGGGCGTCTTCATGATCGCGGGCCTGGCCAACGCCCTCCGCGCCCTCCCCAGCGTGGGCCTGCTGATTCTGTTGGTCCTGCTGATCTCGCCCGCGTTCCCGTCCAAAATGGGCTACATCCTGCCGAGCCTCATCGTCCTGGTGCTCCTCGCGGTCCCACCCATCCTGACCAACACGTACGCCGGTGTCCGCGCGGTGGACGCTGCCGCCGTCGACGCCGCCAAGGGCATGGGCTTCCGCACCATGAAGATCCTCACGGACATCCAGCTCCCTTGCTCGCTCCCGCTCATGCTTTCCGGGGTCCGCAGCGCATTGCTGCAGATCATCTCGACGGCGACCATCGCCGCGTACATTTCGCTAGGCGGCCTCGGACGGCTGCTGATCGACGGCAAGGCCCAGAACGATTACAGCCAGATGGTGGCCGGAGCCGTGCTGGTTGCGCTGCTGGCCCTGTTCTTCGACCAATTGCTCGCCTTCATCACCCGCAGGGTCGTCTCACCCGGACTGACCCGGCGCACCGTCAAGGCGGCCGCCCCGGCCGCGGCGGCTGACACCGTGAAAACCCCCGTCACGGTCTAAGCAGCTCCCCCGCTTCATCGCCGTCGGCGCCCTGCCCTACGGCGGCAACACCGTTCAAACCACCCCCACTTGGCCACCGCATGCCCTGCAACGGCCCTCCCAGAGAGAATTGACATGAAAAAGTACCTGACTGGTTTCGCCCTGGCGGCTGCCACCGCCATCGCCCTGAGCGCTTGTGGTGGGGATCCCATGAGCTCCACCAACAACAACTCCCAGGCCGCAGGATCGACGGACAGCATCATCGTCGGCTCCGCGGATTTCCCGGAAAGCCAGCTCATTGCCAAGATCTACGCCGAGGCCCTCAAGTCGAAGGGCGTCCAGGTCACGGAGAAGCCCAGCATCGGCAGCCGCGAAGTCACTATCCCGGCACTGAAGGACGGTTCCATCGACCTCATGCCGGAGTATGGCGGCGCGCTGCTGCAGTACCTCGATGCCTCCACCAAAGCGGTAACCTCGGATGAGGTCACCAAAGAGCTGAGCACCAAGATTCCGTCCGGTCTCACGCAGCTGACGGCATCCAAGGCACAGGACAAGGACGTCTTGGCGGTCAAGAAAGAAACCGCCGACAAGTACAACCTCAAGTCCATCAGCGACCTTCAGCCTGCTGCCAAGGACCTCGTCCTGGGCGGCCCGCCGGAGTGGAAGACCCGTATTAACGGCGTTGCCGGCCTGAAGTCCGTCTACAACCTCGACTTCAAGGAGTTCTCAGCGCTCGACGCCGGCGGTCCGCTCACGCTGAACGCCCTCCTTTCCGGTCAGGTACAGGTTGCCGACCTCTTCAGCACCGATCCCGCCATCGCCGCCAACAACCTGGTTGCCCTGGAAGACAACAAGAATCTGTTCTTGTCCGAGAACATCGTTCCCGTCATCAACCAGAAGAAGGCCAGCGACACCGTCAAGGGCGTGCTGGACAAGGTATCTGCCGCGTTGACCACCGATGACCTGATCCAAATGAACGGCAGGACCGCCAAGTTCGAGGACATGGGACAGATCGCCCAGGACTGGCTCAAGTCCAAGAACTTGGCCTAGTTCGAGCACGAAGCAACTAGTCCCGCTCACCAAGGAGTACGAAGAATGGCACCCGCTGATTTCACTACCGGAGCCCGTCCGGTCAAGGCCGCGCGCGGCACGGAGCTGACCGCGAAGAGCTGGCAGACCGAAGCGCCGTTGCGCATGTTGATGAACAACCTGGACCCGGAGGTCGCCGAGCGTCCGGATGACCTGGTCGTCTATGGCGGCACGGGCCGGGCTGCCCGGTCCTGGGCCGCGTTCGACGCGATCACCCGGACCCTGGAGACCATGGAGAAGGACGAGACGCTGCTGGTGCAGTCCGGCAAGCCCGTGGGCGTGTTCCGCACGAACGAGTGGGCGCCGCGGGTGCTGCTGGCGAACTCGAACCTGGTGGGGGACTGGGCGACGTGGCCGGAGTTCCGCCGCCTGGAGGCAGAGGGCCTGATGATGTACGGGCAGATGACCGCCGGGTCCTGGATCTACATCGGCACCCAGGGCATCCTGCAGGGCACCTACGAAACCTTCGCCGCCGTCGGGAACAAACTCAGGGCCGCAAGGCATGACACTGCCCGCCACCCGGCGCCGGCCCCGGAGGGTTCCACCGAGGGCCCGCTGGCGGGGACGCTGACGCTGACCGGCGGGTGCGGTGGCATGGGCGGGGCCCAGCCTTTGGCGGTGACCCTGAACGACGGGGCCTGCCTGATCGTGGACGTCGACGAGTCCCGGCTGCGCCGCCGCGTGGGCAAGCGCTACCTGGACGAGGTCGAAACCGACCTGGACACCGCGATCGCCAAAGTCCAGAAAGCCAAGGCCGAGCGCCGCGGCTGGTCCGTCGGCTACGTGGGCAACGCCGCCGAAGTCTTCCCCGAACTCCTGGCCCGCCACCGGGCCGGGGAGATCAGCATCGACGTCGTGACGGACCAGACCTCCGCGCACGACCCGCTCTCCTACCTGCCCGAAGGCATCACCGTGGACGAGTGGCACACCGAGGCCGAAGCGGACCCGGAAGGGTTCACCAAGAAAGCCCAGGCCTCCATGGCCCGGCACGTCCAGGCCATGGTCGAGTTCCAGGACGCCGGGGCCGAGGTCTTCGACTACGGCAACTCGATCCGCGACGAGGCCCGCAAGGGCGGCTACGGCCGGGCGTTCGAGTTCCCCGGCTTCGTCCCGGCCTACATCCGGCCCCTGTTCTGCGAAGGACTGGGCCCGTTCCGCTGGGTCGCGCTCTCCGGGGACCCCGAAGACATCGCCGTCACCGATGCCGCGATCAAGGAACTGTTCCCGGAGAACACCCACCTGCACAAATGGCTCGACGCCGCCGCCGAACGCGTCGAGTTCGAAGGCCTCCCGGCGAGGATCTGCTGGCTGGGCTACGGGGAACGCGCCAAGGCCGGGCTGCTGTTCAACCAGCTCGTCGCCGAGGGCAAGGTCAAGGCCCCGATCGTGATCGGCCGGGACCACCTGGACTCCGGCTCCGTGGCCTCCCCGTACCGGGAGACCGAGTCCATGAAGGACGGCTCCGACGCGATCGCCGACTGGCCCCTGCTCAACGCCCTGACCGCCGCGTCCTCCGGCGCGACCTGGGTCTCCATCCACCACGGCGGCGGCGTGGGCATCGGCCGCTCCATCCACACCGGCCAGGTCTCCGTCGCCGACGGCACCGAGCTCGCCGCCCAGAAACTCGAACGCCTCCTCACCAACGACCCCGGCATGGGCGTCATCCGCCACGCCGACGCCGGCTACGACCGAGCCATCGAAGTCGCCCACGAACGCGGCGTCCGCATCCCCATGGAAGAAAGCAAGTAGGAAACCAACTAACCAGACCCCACACCCCCAACTAACTCGCATTAGATGTCGTTATGGGACCCCAAAACGACAACAACTGCAAGCTAGTTGAGAAGGTCAACTGCACATCTGAGGAAGGATCACTTCCATGATCGAAATCGACGGCAAACGGCTGCACCTGAGCGACATCGCGGCCGTGGCAGGGGGCGGAACAAAGGTGACGTTGGCGCCGTCGGCGGTTGACCGGATGGCCGCATCCCAACGGTCCGCTCGTGCGACGGCACTGTCCCGACCCGTCTATGGGCGGTCAACAGGCGTCGGGGCCAACCGCTCCGTGGCACTGGACGCCGCGAACAAGGACGCCAACGTCCACGGCTTGAACCTCTTGCGCAGCCATGCCGTCGACGCCGGACGCGTCCTTGACCAGGAAACCGTCAGGGCCATGCTTGTCATCAGGCTCTCGCAGCTTGCCGCGGGCTCGTCCGGCATCAGCCCATCTGTGGCCGACGCAGTGGTGGACATGCTCAACGCCGACGCTTTGCCGGAGGTGCGGGAATTCGGCGGAATCGGCACAGCGGACCTGGCTGCGCTGGCGGGAACGGCCCTCACCCTCCTCGGTGAGCGCCCCACCATGGAGGGCAAGGACGTCCCCGCGCCGCTGGAAACCTGGGCCACCGAGGACGCACTTCCCTTCATCAGCTCCAGCGCGCTCACTATCGCCCAGGCCACACTCGCCCACCAAAGACTCGCCACGCTCGTGGAAAACCTGACCACGGTGAGCGCCTTGTCCTTCGCTGCAATGTCCGGGAATCCCGAGGCATTGAGCCCTGAAGTCGCGCGGGCAGCTGATTCGCCCGCAGTCACCGAGGTGGCTGGGGTTCTGCTCGGCCTCGTGGAAGGCAGCGGTGCGCCGGCGAGGATCCAGGACCCGTACTGCTTGCGCACCCTGCCTCAGGCCCTCGGCTCGGTGGTCGAGGAGTTGGACGCGCTCGGTACCCTTTTGGAACGCTTGGTTGTGGCCGGTCATGAAAACCCCCTCGTGTTCGGTTCCGCAGAGGAGGGCAGCAATGGAGTAGCCCACCACGGCCTCTTCCAGATGACCAACCTCGGCCGCCGCATTGATGCCCTGGAACTGGCCATCGGTGCGGCGTGCGCCACGAACCTTCGGAGGATCAGCTTGCTCTGCGACCCGGCGTACACGGGGCTGCACCGATTCCTTGCGGGCGACGACTCCGGCCAGTCCGGCGTCATGATGCTGGAATACGTGGCAGCCGCAGCGGTGGGCCGAATTCGGGCCAATGCCCAGCCCGTGAGCCTGCAAACGGTGGTGCTCTCGTTGGGCGCCGAAGAGGATGCCAGCTTCGCGAGCGTGGCCAGCTCCCGCATGGATTCCACCGTGCGGGCGCTTTCTACGGTGGTTGGCATCGAACTCCTTTGCGCATCGCGGGCGCTCAGGCTGCAGGGCAGGACACGAGGAGAATTTACGAGTCCTCGGTTCCGAAAAGCCCTCGACGCCGGTCTATCGTTGCCCGCCGACGTGCAGGACCGGGATCTCCGCCCCGACGTCGATGCCGCGTCCCACCTGGCGATCCTTCCGGAGCTCGGTCACTAAGCGTGCTTAGCTATTTACTGTCGCCCCGGACGGGCGTACCTTAATATCCAAACACCGCACTGGGGAGGTGGCGTGTTTGGCTGGGTCTCTGGGGTGCCGTCGCGTTTCTTTGGTTCGCCCCGTTCTTCTCGCCGTTTTTGGCGCATTGGCGTGGTTGCTATGGCTGGCCGGTCCTTCGCAGGCAGCTAGCGTCCTGCCGACGATTCCGGCTGTCCCTGCCGTTCCCTCAGCTCCAACCATTCCCCTTTCATCCTCCCTGCTCCCGTCCCCGTTGCCCGATCCGATCGGGCCAGTGGCCCACGGCCTGTTGTCCGCCATTCCTAGTCCGACGCAAGTGTCTGCCCTTCCCGGAACCGTGGTCAGCCAACTGCCCGGCTCCACGGCGACTCCCCTTGTGACCGCGCTCACCGATCCCGCGAGCTCCTTGGTTGATACGGTGGTCGGCACAATTCCGGCGTTGCCCGGGCTGCCTTCAGTACCCCAACTGCCTCCAGGGCCGGCCTTGCCGCCGCCATTGCCGCCATTGCCGGGTGTCCTGGATCCTCCGGGACGAGGCCTTCCAATCGGCGCCGTCCCGGGCGTTCCGTTGAGGGCTCGGGCCGAAAGCGAACACGCGTTGGCATATCCCACGCTTTTGCCAATCCCCGGACGCGGAGCGGCGACGAGCATGCGGATCCCCGGATTCATTCTGGCCGACCTTGTTGTCCTGCCCCCGGCAGTGCTGGCGACGACGGAAATGCCTCAGCTTCCGGGCGGCCCTCCGCCCGGCAAACAGGTCCCTCCGGTGGCACCGCCCCAAGAGTCTGGCTCGACGTCGGAATCGCAAGGCGGCTCGGCCGCCAACGGCGCGGCGGACCTCCCTGAACAACGTGCACTGGCGCCACCGCTCCACGGCAGCCCCGTCCCCGACGGTGGGCAAGTCCCCGCAGCCGAACCTGCGTTCGATCCGGGGTCAACTCCCGACTGAACAGGTCAACCCTGTCCCCGTGGCAGGCACGACCATCCGCGCTAAACAGCGCGGGACCAAGTCTCAGTCAGGAGAAAGACAATGCAAGTCCAAACCAGTAGCAACCACGCAATCCGGGCCACGAAGACATCAACCGGCCGGATCATAGGAAATTGGCCCGACCCCATGCAGAAGGGAGGTATATAGATAGCATCGCGACAGGCGCTCAGCGCCCATAAGGGAACAAGGACGCCGGCCGCGCAGTCAATCTGACTGCACGGCCGGCGTCATGATGCTGAAGGTAGGAACGCCTCCCTTTAGAATAGGGCGTTCACCACAGCCTGGGTGAGCTGGTGGAAGATGTCGGTGCGGGCCGGGATATCGCTCTCGTCCTGGCCTTTGGTGTAGACCACGAAGGCGTAGGAGTTGGTCCCGTTGGTGAGGATGCTGGCGTCGTGGAGTTCGTCGTCGAGCAGTCCGTACTTGTGGAAAACAGTGATTCCGGCTGGCACCGCGGCGGGGATGAGCGATTCGTAGTTTGTGTTCTGCATGTAGGACAAAAGCTGTGCGGTGTCTTGCTGGTTCAACAGCTTCCCGCCGTAGAGCCCGGCCATGATGCTTGCCATTTCGCTTGGAGTCAGCGTGTTGTTCATGGGGTCATAGCTGACGCCGATCGATGCGGCATAGGACTGGAGTTCCGAAAAGCCAACCGCGTCCATGATCAAGGACCAGGAGTCGTTGTCGCTGTCCTGGATCATCTCTTTGATCTGGAATCCAGCCGTGTAGTCGCCCAAGGGATCGTCAAGGGACACTGCGCCCGTTTCGACGAGGTGATAGTACGCGGCGGCAGCCAGGACCTTTGCGGTGCTTGCTGCCTCGAACGGCGCCTGGACCCCGTACTGATGGGTTGAGCCATCGGACAGGTCGATCAGGGTGACGCCGATCTGGTACTGGCTGTTCGCGTCGATGATGGCGTTGATCTCCGAGTCCAACGCGGGAGTCGCGCCGGTAGCCGCCGCGGCCGGCGCTGCGGCTGCGGGAGCGGCGACGGCTGGGGCGGCGCTCGGAGTCTCGGCCGCGGTCGACGGCGGTGCGGCGGCCGCCGTCGTCGGGGCCGCTACCGTCGGGGATACGGTTGGAACAGCTGCCGACGGCGTGGCGCTGGCTACCGCCGATACGGTTCGGGAGACGGATGAGCGGGCGTGCGCAGCCGAGTAGACCGTGGCCGTCAGGGTCAAGGCCAGAATGGCGGCGAAGGCTGTCAGCAAGGCCGATCGACGGCGGCGGGGACTCCAGCTGTTCCACCGACTTCTCTTTCGTCCGGACCCTTGGCCGGGACGACGGGGCTCTCGCTCTTCCATAATGAACCAACCGTAGCTACCGCAGCTATGTGAGAGCTATGAAAATCCTGTCCGTCAGCCACGTGTCGCCTGGGTGAATATCAGGCGTCACGGATCGGCGAGCCCAATACCGTGAACCGGGTGCCGCCCATCTCACCGGACAGCAGTGGCATTGCCTCACTTATCGCGGCCCGGACGCTGTCCAGCTTCAGCGAACCTTGGTGTGCTTCCGCCGATTCCCAGAGTTCGCAGACAAAGACCGTGTCCGGCGATTCTTCGTTGACGCCCACCTCGTAGAGGAGGCAGCCCGCGCCCCGGAGCTCCGGTTTCGGTCTGAGCAGGATGGATACAACGGCGTCGCGTTGGCCGGGTTTCGTGCCGAGGCTTCCTACGTTTGCAAAAGTCATGGGCCCATTGTGCTTCATTCCTCCGACGTTATTGGGGAATCGCGTACCGGCGGACAAAGTTGCCGAGGATCTTCATTGGTTCGGTCGCCGTGATCTTCCGGGCGTCGGCCATCAGCTGCTCAGCAGCCTCAGGCGGGAAGTATCCGGCGTGGCGATAGGTGTCGATCCGTGTGACGAGGCCTTCGGCGTCGAGCTCCGGATGGAATTGAGTGGCATAGAGGTTCTTCTTGATCCGGAACATCTGCACCGGGCAGGCGGCCGAACCAGCCAGCAACACCGCGTGCCCCGGCAGGACCGTGCAGGCTTCCTTATGGCCGGTAAAGGCGACAAAGCGCTCGGATATGCCTTGGAGGAGCGGGTCCTGGATGCCCTCCGCTGTGAGTTTGATGGTTACCCCGCCGAGTCCTTCACCATAGGTACGGTCAATCACGGCCCCCTGGTGAAGTCCCAAGGTTCCCACTCCGTAGCAGGCCCCCAGGAAGGGAAAGTCGGCGGCAACAATCGTGTCCAGCAATTGCGCGAGTTCCTTCTCCACCCGTTTCTGGACCGGGCTCTTGTGCTCCGGCGGGTCGCTCGAAGTGAAGGGGCTGCCTCCCACGATCACGCCGGAATAGTCGGAGAGCCTGAGCGGCGGCAGGGGCGCCGCCTCCATTCGGATGCGCTGTAGCTGCTCGGGAGCGAGCCCTCCAAAACGAAGATACGCCTGGTACTCTTCCTCGGCGGCGGCGTCTTCGGCGCGAGATGCGAGCAGGAGAAACGGCTTCACAGGCTAAGTGTGCTCCCGGTACCCGTGACGCGCCAGCGTTCGGCTGAAACATCCTTTTCGGGGCGGTGAGCTGCCGTTCACGTGCGAGAAATGTCCGGATTTCCGGCCGGGTGAAAGGATTTCACCTCCATTGACTCGGGAATCCGCGGAATCACGGGGATCCTGGGCATCCTCTCCAGGTGGCCTCGCGTCTGCGCCGGGGGGCCGTTAACATTCCCGAAACATGCCCGTCATGCGTTCTTCACGCCGAGGCAAGTTATGTAACGTCCCCGCAATTTTTCCTCGCATTGCTTGAAACACGGAACCGGAAATATTGAGCGGGGGAAGAACGGGGCCACGCTACGGCGGCCCTCCTAGGCATTCCGATAAGAAGGGAAACGCACGTGGATATCACTGCGGAAAACGTTTGGGTGATGGTGTCGGCGGCACTTGCACTGCTCATGACCCCGGCGCTCGGCCTCTTCTACAGCGGCATGACCCGGGCCAAGGCCTCCCTCAACATGATCATGATGAGCTTCATCTCCGCGGGAATCGTAGGCGCCGTGTGGATCCTGTGGGGCTACTCGATGATCAGCGGCAAGAGTGTCCTGGGGATCTTCGGTAACCCGTTCAGCAGCTTCGGCTCGGCGGACCTGGTCGGTTCCACCGATCTCATCAAGCTCGGCTTCAGCGCTACGTTCGCTATCGTCACCGTGGCCTTGATCAGCGGCGCTATCGCCGACCGCGCCAAATTCACTTCCTGGGTCATCTTCGTCCCCATCTGGATCACCCTCGTGTACTGTCCCTTGGCTTTCATGGTCTGGGGCGGCGGCCTGCTCAGCCCCGGCGGAGCCATCAGCTCGGTCTTCGGCCAGGTGATTGACTTCGCAGGTGGCACAGTGGTGGAAATCAGCTCCGGCGCCGCCGCGTTTGTCCTGGCGTTGATCCTGGGCAAGCGGCACGGCTTTGGAAAAGACCCGAACCACCGCCCGCACAACCTCCCCTTCATCATGCTTGGCGCCGGCCTCTTGTGGTTCGGTTGGTTCGGTTTCAATGCCGGCGCGGCCACGACGTCGGCGCAGGCCGGCTTGATCTGGGTCAACACCCTTGTAGCCCCGGCTGGTGCCATGCTCAGCTGGTTGGTCACCGAGAAGATCCGGCACGGCCACCCCACATCCTTGGGCGCCGCATCCGGCGTCGTTGCCGGCCTCGTGGCTATCACTCCGGCCTGCGCCAACGTGGCTCCTGCCGCAGCCCTTGGCCTGGGTCTGGTGGCCGGCGCAGCGTGCGCCGTGTTTGTCGACCTGAAACACAAGTTCGGCTTCGATGACTCCCTCGACGTCGTGGGCGTCCACCTTGGTGGCGGGCTCGTGGGCACGCTCGCGCTCGGATTCATCGCGCTGCCGGTAAACGGCAAGGGCGGAGGACTGTTTTACGGAGGCGGACTCCAGCAGCTCGTGGCGCAGATCGTCGCCATTCTGGTCACCCTTGCAGTATCTGGAATCATGACGGCGATCATCGCCCTGGTCATCCACAAGACCGTTGGATTCCGGGTCAGCCACGAAGCCGAGGTGGCTGGCGTGGACTTGTCCGAGCACGCCGAGACCGCCTACGAGTTCGGCAGCATGTCCCGGAGCCACTTCAACGCCATCCCTCACGTTGCTGCCCTCCCCCACGTCGACATCCCGGTTGCCGCCCGAGCCACCGCCGCCCCGGTTTCAGCCCGTGCCGCCGCCGTCGCCTCGTCGCCCGCCGCCGCTCCCGCCGTCGAGCTCCAGCGCGAAAAGCAAGCAGACCCGGCTTAGCGGAGGCGGGCATTTCCGCGGCCGCAAGGGACGCGTACGCTCAATCTGTGGATATCGTCGATTTCCTCTCGGACCGCCTGAAAGAGGACGAGGCTGCGGCGCGGAAACTCCTTGGCGACCGTTCCGTGTCCGAGGCGGGCAAATGGTACGAGCGACGTCTTCTCCTGGAATGCGAATCAAAAAGAAGACTGCTCAGGATCGTGGAATCCGCGCGGCAAACGGCCTTGGCCACGATGGTTCTCGGCACGCTTGGGGACACCCCCCAGTGGATCCCGGAATCGATCGAATGGACCACGAAATCTCTGAATGCCCTCGCGCTGCCCTATTCGGACCATCCGGACTTCGAACCGGAATGGCTGGCGGAGACGTAGCTGGCGGACGCGAGGCGCGTTGGGTGGAGAGCGGCAAGATCTTGCCGAAATGAGGTTTTGACGGCTTCACAGCAAGCAAAATCATTACTTTCGGCAGCATCTTGCCGATTTTGGCAAAATGGTTCAGAATTGACCAAGAATACTGTCAAATCGGCAACATCGTGCCGGATCATCGGAGACTCGTGGAAGACCTAGCGGCGATTGCGGCCACCATCAGGAAAGCACGCAAAGAGGCCGGAATCACGCAAGCTGACCTTGCCGACCTTGCCGGGACTTCCGAAAGGACCGTGCGGGCGATTGAGACTGCCACCGGAAATCCTTCACTGGGGGCCGTCGTGGCCGTAGCCAACGCCGTCGGCCTGCACATGGCAGCAGTCTGATGGCCGACGATTTCGAGGAGTTGAAGTTCGTTCGTGCAGCGGACGTTCACAAAGGCGGCGTCCTGGCGGGCCACCTTGCCCGCACTGGCCAGGGCGGGGTCAGTTTTTCCTACGCGGCGGAGTACCTGACATCCGGTTTGCCCGCGGTTGCCAGTTCGCTGCCCGTGACGGACCATCCCGTCGAGACTCCCGCTGGCGCTCTTCCGCCGTTCTTCGCGGGCCTGCTGCCGGAGGGGCATCGGCTGAGCGTGCTCAGGGACGCCACCAAGACCAGCTTCGACGACGAACTCACCCTCCTGCTCGCAGTCGGCGCCGACGTGCCAGGAGACGTCCAAGTGGTCCCTAGCGGCGAAATTCCCACCGAACCGGCACCCCTTGCCGACACATCCAGGCCCGAGGAATTGGACTTTGCCGCCCTCGCCAATGCAGTGGACCGCCATGCCATCCCCGGAGTGCAGGACAAGGCAAGTGCCTCCATGCTGACCACGCCACTGTCTCTCCGGGGGCAGCGGTATCTGCTCAAACTCGACCCGCCCAACCACGCACACTTGCTGGTAAACGAAGCGCTGCACCTTTCCGCCGCCAAGGATCTCAAGATCCCTGTAGCGAAGAGCCATATCATCGCCGACATGCACGGGCTGCCTGGGTTGCTGGTGGAACGCTTCGACCGCGTGCAGGACAAGGATCGCTCCTGGGTGCGCCTGCCCATGGAAGACGGAGCCCAGGTCATGGGTCTGCCACCGGCTTCCAAGTATTCCGTGACGTCGGAGGACGTCGCTGCTGCGCTGGCCGGGCAGTGCAAGGCCCCACTCGTGGCAAGCCGCAATCTGTACCTGCAGTTCGTCTTTGCCTGGCTGACCGGGAATGGCGATCTCCATGCCAAGAATCTCTCGATCCTCGGGGACCGGCACGGAGGATTCGTTATGGCCCCGATCTATGACATTCCATGCACGCTGTTATACGGAGACGACTCGCTCGCGTTGCCGTTGTCCGGGAAAACCAAAAACCTCAAGGCGAAGCACTGGGCCGATTTCGCGTTGGCCCTCGGCCTACCACAACGCGCCGCCGCCGGCGCCAATGCATTGGCCCTGTCAGCTTCTGGAAAGGTCAAGTTGGAGGACCTACCGTTCACCGGGTCACCGCTCCGAGGCGCCCTGCGGGAGTTGAGGTTCCGGAGAGGAGAGCTGGCGGGCTGACTGGCGCACCCACACTCTGAGGCCTGCTAGATCGACTGCCGGTATCCGAAGAACTCGTGGTCTTCGTTGTAGCCGCCGAATCCGCCACCCACGTCGGAGAAGTCCGCTACGAACTCGATGCCCTTGATCCATTTGACCATCTTGAAGCCGAGCTGCACTTCGTTGCGCAGCCGAAGTGGCGCCCCGTGTCCGTACGACAGCGGCGCGCCGTTCATGTCATAGGCGAGCATGGTGAGCTGATAGCCCATCTGCTCGATCGGATGCGCATCGTAGTAGTCGCCCTTATCCGGCCCCTCACCCAACGAATAGAACACCACCCACTTTGCTTCGGGTGCCGGCTTGACCAAGTCGAGGATGGCCTGCATCGACACCCCTCCCCATTTGGCTACTCCCGACCAGCCCTGGATGCAGAAGTGTTGCGTAATCTGCTCGTGGTAATCCATTGCTCGCAGCTCGGCGAGGCTCAACTCGACCGGATTGCCCACGAGCCCGTTGATGCGCAAGCGGTAGTCCCGGAAATCGTTGTCAAAGAGATTCTTGTACTCGTCGGATTCGGGATACTGGCCGTTCAGCCAGAGGCGCGGCGAGATGTCCTTCTCCGTGTACTGCCCCGGGCGTGAGTCGATGTGCTCGAACAACCGCTGTGCCGGGCCGATAAGGGCGTAACCGGCCCTCTGGACGAGCCGCGGATGCCGAATGGTGAGCGGAGTAGCAGCGACCCAGCCGACGATGATGACCACCATCGAGGCAGCGAAAATCCAGAACCCCGTCCAAGACTGATCGTTGCGCCCCGCGTACATGTGGTTGAGGTTCTCCAGCGCCCCGGTAGTGAGAACCAGAGCCACGTGAAGGACGATGAACAACAGGAACCAGCACAGCACCAGGAAGTGCAAGGAACGTGCCATCTGGATGTTGAAGACCGAGCTGATACGCCGAAACCGCGTGGAGAGCGCCGGGGACATGCCTAGCCCGGTGATGAGGGCCAGGGGTGCAGCGATGAAGATCGTGATGAAGTAGGCGATCAGTTGCAGGCTGTTGTAGTTGGCCCATCCGCTCTCGGTAGGCCATTCCAAGGAGAGGTATTGGATGACAACCGAGATCGAGTTGGGGATGACGTCCCAGCTCAGCGGGACCACGCGCATCCACTGGCCCGTCGCGAACAACAGCACGAAAAAGACGACTCCGTTGACCAGCCATAGCGTGTCTATCCCAAGGTGCCACCAGCGCGCGAGTCCGATCGAGTGCCGTAGCCCCGGCAGGCCGACCTGCAGAGGGAGGCTGATCGAATCCTTCTTAGCCGTCCACAGTGGATCTTCGGGTACTGGCTTCTGTACCCGGAACCAATCCCGTCCCGGCGTCGAATGTCGCGTCCAATACAGTCGCGGGTGGTCCGTGAGTATCTGTGCACCCGAACGGATGATGAAGATCAGGAAGAACATGTTGAGGAAGTGTTGCCACCCCAGCCAGGCTGGAAAGCCGACGGGGGCGCCCTCCGGCAGCTTTGAGGCTCCCGGATAGGTCTTCAGGAACGACTCGACGGGGGGCAGCCCGCGGATCCCTTTCGCGACGGCGACCGCGACGATGAGCAGCACGAAGCCGATCGGAATCAACCAGAGCAGATTGAACCACTTGGTGGGGCTGATCCGAACACGCGGGGCGATGCCGCGATCCTGCGGAAGCGAACCGGCGAAGGTCATCGGGTCGATGACGTCCTCCCCGCGCTTCAATTCACTCCGGAAGCTGCCCTCGGCACCGGGTCCGGCTTGCGACGTCGGACCCCTCCGCTGCGGGTCCTGCATCGGATCCTGCGGCATCGGTTTGTCAGCTGTCATGAGGCCGAGCCTAGACCCCGGCGGGGTTGGATGATGAAACTGGATCGTCGCCCTTGGCGAATCCACACTGTCCCGCCCCGCTTCATCAGTTCACTGATGATTTAGCTGATGGTTCCCTGCGAGTCGGACCAACGTGTTTCGGGGCTCCTAGCTTTGGGAGCATGAAATTCAAAACAATCCCGGTCATCATCGGAACATTGTCTTGTGTGCTGGTCGGCAGCGCTGCGTTCGCGGCGGTCTCCACCTTCGCCGGCCCCCACGAGGACGGAACGGCAGTCACTTCAATCGGCATGCGCGTCACGCCGACCGGACAGCAGACCTCACTTGGGGACCTCCCGCTGAACTCCGCCATCTCCCCCGACGGCAAGCGGCTCGCCGTCACGAACAACGGTCAAGGTACGCAGTCATTGCAACTCGTGGATCTTGCAGACCACGAGGTAGACCAGACCATCTCCTACAAGTCCCCGGAATCCCTCTACATGGGCTTGGCGTGGAGCCCCGACGGCACCAAGCTTTACGCCAGCGCGGCAGCAAACTCCAAGATCCGCACCTACGGCTACTCCGGCGGCAAGCTGGCCGAAGGGGCGCCCATCCAGCTGCCCACCACGACGCCGGCGGGCAAGGCAGTCAATCTCTTTCCGGCCGGATTGGCGATCACGCCCGACGGCAAGCGGCTGGTTGTCGCAGATCAGCTCGCTGACGCCGTGTCCGTCGTCGACCTCGCCACCGGAAACGTCTCGACGACGCCGGCCGGTCACCGGCCGCTTTCGGTCGCCGTTTCCCCGGACGGCACGACGGCGTTCGTCACCAACCAGGGCGCCTCGGACATCTCCGCGGTGGACATCACAGGCGCCGAACCGAAGGTTTCCCGCACCGTCACGGTGGGTCTCCATCCCAACAAATCCGTCCTGTCGAAGGGCGGCCACACGCTTTACGTTGCCAACGGCGACGACGACACCGTCTCGGTTGTCGACACCGCCGCCGGTACAAGCACGAATATCAGCGTCGCACCTGAAAAGGGCGCACCGGTGGGGACCAATCCCACCGGACTGGCCTTGGACGAAGCCGGCCACCGCCTGTTCGTGAGCAACTCCGGTAACAACGACGTCGCCGTCGTCGACCTCGCCCAGAAGGCAGTCGCTGGTGTGGTGCCCGTGGGCTGGTACCCGAGTTCGCTGGCCTTCAGCGACGGGACATTGCATGTCACCAACGCGAAAGGGCTAGGCGCCGGGCCAAACAACGGACCTGGCCACCCAAACCCCGAGTCAACCGCTCCGGCCGCCGAAAACCAGTACAGCGGATCGATGATCGTTGGCACATTGAGCAGTTTCAGCGTGCCGGAGGGCGGTCAGCTGCAGAAGGCCACCGAGCAGGTCAAAAACAACAATCGCCCGGACACCGCCGGCGGCAACATCATCCCGCGCCAACCGGGTCAAGAGAGTCCCATCAAACACGTGATCTACGTGGTCAAGGAAAACCGCACCTACGACCAGGTGCTTGGAAGCCTCGGCAAGGGCAATGGGGATCCCTCACTGAACCTCTTCGGCGATGAGTCCGCACCGAATATGCGGGCCCTCTCCAAGAAGTTCACCACCATTGACAACTTCTACGCCGATGCTGAAGTGAGCGCCAACGGATGGAATTGGGTGGCCTCTGCCAACTCGAACCCGTACGCCGAGCAGATGTGGCCGGCCAACTACTCGGGCCGCAAGGCGCCGTATCCCAGCGAAGGAAATGCCCCTGAAATCGCGGCCCAACAGCCTGACAACACGTATGTCTGGCAGCGGCTCGCCAAGGCAGGCGTCAGTTTCCGCAACTACGGCTTCTACGTTTCCAATAATGCCGGCACGTTCAACGCCGCGGACCCCGTCCTGGATGCGCAGACCGACCACAACTACCACGGTTACGACCTGAACTGCCCTGATTCGGCGGGATCGTTCGCGCCGCTGAAGCCTGGCTGCGGTACCCCACGTATTGAAGAATGGGCCAACGACTTCCAGTCCCAAGTGACATCCGGAACGGTTCCCACGGTCCAGTTCGTGCGCCTGCCGAATGACCACACCCAAGCCACCCGTGTTGGCGCCCCCACGCCAAAGGCTTATGTCGCGGACAACGACTACGCGCTCGGCAAGCTGGTGGACACCGTGTCCCACTCTTCCGCCTGGAAGGACACCGCCATCTTCGTCACGGAGGATGACGCTCAGAACGGCCCGGACCATGTGGATGCGCACCGCACCTTGGCGCTGGCCATCAGCCCGTACACCCAGACAGGGAAAGTCGATTCGACCTTCTACAGCACGGCGTCAATGGTCCGTACCATCGGCCTCATTGCCGGCATCGGTCCGCTGACCCAGTTCGACGCGTTCGCCACTCCCATGAACGCATCGTTCACGGCCAAGCCTGACAACACGCCGTACACCGCGCTCAAGCCCAGCTACGACATGACCACCGTCAACGGGGCAAACGCTCCGATGGCCCCGCAGGTGGCCACCCAGGACACTGCCACCGAAGACAAGATCGATGAGCAGCTGTTCAATAAGTCCATCTGGCAGTCAGTGAACGGTGCTGACTCGAAGATGCCCGAACCCCAACACAGCGTGATCGGCTCCGGTTCCAGCAGCCAGCCGGCTGCGAAGGATCCTGACGGCTAGCCAGATCCTCTTTGGCAGGGCGGTCACCAGAATCGGGTGGCCGCCCTTCGCCGCGCCTGCGCTGAGCCTTGGATAAAAAACGGGCACACTCCCCTGTCAAAGAATTAGTCCAGAATCTATTCTGTTGATGGACCGGTACAAATATGGTCCGCCAGGCCACCGGCACGTCCCGGGAAGCCCATCCCGCTCCGGGGGCCGTCTCTACGAGGAGGCGTCCATGTCAACTCCCGATGTGCCAACCCGGGGGCCCGCAAGGCCCGGTCCGTATATTGCGGCCGGAATCCTGCTGGCCATCTCCATTCTGGTTCCGCTGTTCGTCCCGGCGTATTCGATTGACCAGCCGCGGCTCGCAGGTATGCCGTTCTTTTACTGGTACCAAATGCTCTGGGTTCCGATCACCGCGGCCATGGTGGGCGTCTCCTACCGGCTGGTAACCAAGGAAGACCGTCGCCGCCGCGAGGTCGCGCGGGGCGCACGCACTGGGGAGGAAGAACAATGAGCGGGCTCGCCGTCCCTCTGGCGACCACGGGGGATCGGCCCGTCAACGGCGTCGCGCTCACCGTCGTCGTCGTGCTCTTTATCCTGGTGGCGGTGCTGGGCTTCTTCGCGGCGCGTTGGCGCGCGGGCAAGGAAACGGGCCTGCACAGTCTCGATGAGTGGGGCCTCGGTGGCCGCGGTTTCGGAACCTGGGTCACGTGGTTCCTCCTGGGCGGGGACCTCTACACGGCTTACACCTTCGTGGCTGTGCCGGCCGCGATGTGGGCCACCGGCGCCGTGAGTGGTTTCTTCGCGGTGCCGTACACGATCGTGCTCTACCCGATCGTCTTCCTGTTGATGAGCCGTTTGTGGTCGGTCTCGCACCGGCACGGCTTCGTCACACCGGCGGACTTCGTGGGCGGGCGCTACGGCAGCAGGGCACTCACGGTTGCGGTGGCCCTCACGGGCATAGTCGCGACCATGCCCTATATCGCGCTGCAACTGGTCGGCATCAAGGCGGTGCTCACCGTGCTGGGTCTCGGGAGCGCTGAGAATGTGCTGCTGACTGACTTACCGCTGATCATCGCATTCGTGGTCCTGGCCGCCTACACCTACACCTCGGGCCTTCGGGCGCCGGCGCTCATCGCCGTCGTGAAGGACCTCCTGATCTACCTCGCGGTCATCGTCGCTGTGATCTACCTGCCGATCAAGTTCGGGGGCTGGGACAACATCTTCGGTGCAGCCCAGACGAAACTCGACGCCGTCAGCCCGGCCACAGGCAAGCCCGCCGGCGTCTTCATCCCGGGTGCCGCCAGCTATTCCGCGTACTGGACGCTGGCCCTTGGCTCGGCCATGGCGTTGTTCATGTACCCGCACTCGGTCACTGGAGTCCTGGCGACGAAGAGCAGGAACACCATCCGCAAGAACGCCGCGGTCCTTCCGCTGTATTCGCTCATGCTGGGATTCCTTGCCCTCCTGGGTTACGCGGCCATCTCTGCGGGCACCAAGCCGATTGACCTGAACGGTGCCGTCAATCCACAGCTTGTAGTTCCGCAGTTGTTCCTGGACAATTTCCCCGCCTGGTTTGCAGGGATCGCTTTGGCGGCTATCGCCATCGGCGCCTTGGTCCCGGCGGCCATCATGTCGATCGCTGCCGCCAACCTGTTCACCCGCAATATCTACCGCGACCTGATCCGGCCCGACGCCGACCCGCGGCAGGAAGCGAAGGTCTCCAAGATCGCCTCGCTCGTGGTGAAGTTCGGGGCCCTGATCTTCGTCATCGCCATGGACCAGTCCGCCGCCATCAATATGCAGCTCCTCGGCGGTATATGGATCCTGCAGACGTTCCCGGCGATCGTGGCTGGGCTCTACACCCGATGGTTCCACCGCTGGGCGCTGTTCGCAGGGTGGGTCGCCGGGATCATCTACGGCACCGTCGCTGCATACAACGTGGTCAACCCCGTGACGAAGGCTAACTTCGGCGGCTCCATCGCAGCCATCCCGGGCACCAATGTGCAGGTCTACATCGCGGTCGTCGCGTTTGCCATCAACCTCATTGTCGCTGCCGTCCTATCGCTTGTCTTCCGCGCGATGAAACTTCCCGACGGGAAGGACATCACCCGGAACTCGGACTACGGGGCTGACGAGGACGATCCCAAGGTTGCCCAACTCCAACGCGAGTACCCACTGGGCGAAACGGGAGGCGGCACGTTCTGACCGGATCTGCTCGCTAGCGCTTCATCGACTTTGCCACAGCAGCGATATCCCGCGGTGTCGTCCGGCACGAGCGCCAGAAGGGCCTCAGCCTCCGCGAAGGAAGGCAGCGTCTCACAGGCCAGCAGGTCCACCTCCGCCCCCACGAGCGCCCCGATGCGCGGCCGGTGGAACTCCTTGAACTCGCGCTGGGTGAGGACGTAGTCGCCCCGATACTCCGGTGGCGAGAGCACCATCCACTGTCAGGTTTGCACCCGAATCGAGCAGGCACGACAAGCTGGCGCTGCGGCTGCCCTTGCTTTCCATAGCTTGACCCTACGATCCTTCTGCCGGGTTTGTTTGCCTAGGCTGGTTGGCGTAGTTCGCGTTGGTGGCGCCGGTTAGACAGGTCCCCGAAATAGTGTGCCGCCATGACGGGCGGGTCTCCGTTCAAACGCGTTCCTGGCAGGGGTGGTGCTGTGGATCGGTAGGTATGTCCGGTGGGGGTGAGGATGTCGAGGACATGCCGTGTCCCGGGGCTGGTTCTTGCTGTCCTGGTTTTTGCTGGTCTGGTTTGTGCTGTCCAGCCGTTGAGTTCTTTGGTGTGGTTGCATGCCTCGCACAGACCCGCCCCGTTGTGCAGGCTGGTGGGGCCGTCGTCGTGCCAGGGGATGATGTGGTCGAAGTGGCGGATCGGTGCGTCGCAGTAGGGGGTCCGGCAGGTGTCGTCGCGGGCCTGGATGAAGCGCCGCAGCCCGGCGGGGAAGAACCGGGCCCGGGAATCGACGGCGACGAGTTCACCGGTTCCGGGGGCCGTGAAGAGGCGCCGGAGCCAGAGCTTGAAGTCGTGCGTCTCTTCGGCTTGGTCCTGGCCGGACCGGCCATCCTTGATATTGCCGTTGTCGCTGAGTATTGCCCGTGCCCAACCCGCGGGGACAATCCCGTAGCCGGGGAGACGCGCCGGTTCGCTGTCGCGCTGGAAGAGGGTCCGGTCGGTCATGACGAGCTGGACCTCAACCCCGCTGATCCCGCCGGGGGTGCCGGTGGTGCGTTCGACGAGCGCGTCGGCCATGATCTGCCCCCGGGTCCGGGTGTCCCCGGTTGAGCGCAGGGTGTCGGCGTGCCGGGTCAGGGCCGCGTGCACGGCCACGCCTTGGGCGACGGGAAGCAGGGCGGTCAGGTAGGTCATGGTGTCCGGGGCCGGGCGCAGGGACACGTGACGTTCCTCGGCGGCACGGGCCGAGCGTTGCGTGACGGAGCTGGGGTCGCGCCGGTAGGCCGCGGCCCGCGCCGCGGCGATGATGGCCTTGTCTCCGGCGCCGTCGAAGGTTCCGGTGTCGGCGGCGAGTTCCTCATCCACGGCGCAGCGGTCTTCGGCGGACAGGCAGGCTGTTTCCTTCACCAACAGGGTGGCGCGCCATTCGTTCAGCTGTCCCGATTCCAAGGCGGCCAGGGTGCGCGGCATCTCTGTGACCAACGCCTTCGCCAGTCCGGAGAGCCGGGATCCGCGGGCGGGCGACTCCCGCCGGGCCAAAGCCACCTGGGCGGCCACGCCGCGGCCGCGTTCGTCGGTTGGCACACCTGCCGCCGCCTCGGCGCTGCGCTGGGCGGCATCGAACGTGACAGCGATCCGGGCCTGCGCGGCTGAGGCCGCTGACTTCAGATCCTCCAGGCCACGCAACAGGTCAATCAATTCGGCCGTGTCGGCAAGTTCAGCGAAGCCGCCATGTTCGGTGCCGCCGGACGGCGCAAAGGCAGCGGCCGGGCGAAGCGATCTCACGGCATCGATCAACTCGCGCACCCGGAGGCACGGGCCAGCAGCCTCCGGAACCGCGTCGCCGGTTGGCGCGACCCCTCCGATCAGCTGTGTTCCCCGATTGCCATCCATAGGAAAAGCTTCGCAAAGGGGTCTGACATTATTAGGCCCGAGAACCACGCCCGGGCGAAAAATCTTGGGAAGGGGCCCGGTTTTTTGGGGTGGGCCAGCGAAGGGCACCAGACAGCCCGGCCGTCGCCCGGGCCACTGATAGGCGTAGGCTATCGATCGATTCGGAAGTCCAGCCAGAGGAGCCCCATCATGGACACACGAAAACTAAAGTACTTCCTCGCCGTCGTCGACCATGACGGGTTCAACCGCGCCGCCGAGCATCTGCTGATCGCACAACCGTCGCTTTCCCAAACCATCGCGAGCCTCGAGAAGGAAGTCGGCGTTCCGCTGTTCCACCGCATCGGCCGCAGGGCGGTCCTCAGCGAAGCCGGCAAGGAATTGGTCGGGCCGGCCAGACTCGTCATGCGGGACCTCGACGCCGCACAATCAGCTGTTCAGTCACTCCGAGGCATCAGGAGCGGCCGGCTCGACATCATCACTATGCCTTCGCCGGGCATCGAGCCGCTGACGTCTATGATCGCCGCCTTCACCAAGGTCTATCCCGCAGTCCGGCTCAACGTCAGTGCTGCCTTCACGCCCGAAGAAGTGATCGAATCGGTCCGGAACGGCAGCTCCGAAATCGGGCTGGCCGGCTCGCCTACGCCCATCTTGGTCCCCGGCGTCGAGGTCCTCGAACTCGAAAAACAACCGCTCATCCTGATCGTCAACCCGCAGGCCGACACCTTCGGCGCCGAGCAATCGGCCATTCAACGTGAGGATCTCGGGGGACAGCGCATCATTGCGAGCCAGCGAGGCTCCCTCATGCGTTGGCTCGTGGATGATGCGCTGGCGCACGGCGTACAGGTGGAGATCGTCGTCGAAGTCGCCCACCGGACCTCCATCTTGCCCCTCGTTTTGGCGGGCGTCGGGCACGCGGTGATGCCGTCGTCGTGGGCTCCTACCGCGCACAAAGCCGGCCTGCGCACAATGCTCATCGAACCAGTGAGCCACCTGGACGTCGCGGTGCTCAGCCGCAAGGACAACCTCACTCCCGCGGCCAAGGCGTTCTTGCAGGTCGCTGCGGAGCACACCGAAGATTAGCGCGCTCGACTGCAAAGAAAAGATAGGCGCTACCTATCAGCCGTATCGAAACTAAGTCTTGGACGCCACCTACCCGCCGCCCGTCTACTTGAAGAGGAAGGCAGTGTGACTCTGCTAACAAACTCAACGAGGAGGTAGGCATGAGCGCCACCCAGAAATTCAGCATCGCATCAATCCCCGCAGACGGCGTCGGCAAGGAAGTTGTCTCGGCAGGCCGCCGCGTCCTGGACGCCCTGGCCGCGAACTCCAACGGGAAGTTCGCCTTTGAATGGACCGAGTTCCCGTGGGGCTGCGGCTACTACGAGAAGACCGGCCAGATGATGGACCCCAAGGGCCTGGACGCCCTCAAGGACTTCGACGCCATCTACTTCGGAGCCGTCGGCTGGGAGAACGTCCCGGACCACATCAGCCTCTGGGGCCTGCGCCTGAACATCACCCAGAACTTCGACCAGTGGGCCAACATCCGCCCGGTCAAGTTCCTCCCCGGTATCGAGTCCCCGCTCCGCAAGGCTGACAACACCGAGCTCGACTGGATCGTTGTCCGCGAAAACAGCGAAGGCGAATACGCCGGACTTGGCGGACGCAACCTGAGCGGTCGCGGCCCGGGCAACGAAGTTGCGCTGCAAACCGCGCTGTTCACGGAGAAGGGCTGCGAGCGCATCATGCGTTTCGCGTTCGATCTCGCACGGACTCGCACGGTCAAGAAGGTCTCGTCCGTCACCAAGTCGAACGCCCAGCAGTACGGCATGGTCCTCTGGGACGAAACCTTCAACCGGGTCGCCCTCGATTACCCTGACGTGCGGACCGAGAGCGTCCTGGTTGACGCCATGAGCGCCAAGTTCATCCTCCACCCGGAGGAATTGTCGGTGGTGGTCGCGTCCAACCTGAACGCCGACATCCTCTCGGACCTCGGCTCGGCACTCGCCGGCAGCCTTGGCCTCGCCGCGAGCGCCAACCTGAACCCGGAGCGCCGCTTCCCGTCGATGTTTGAGCCGGTCCACGGTTCCGCACCGGACATCGCAGGCAAGGGCATCAGCAACCCCATCGGGGCCATCGCCAGCGCCGCGTTGATGCTGGACCACTTCGGCCTGCACGAAGAAGCGCGCCTGGTCGAGGCGGCCATCGAACAGACCACAGCCGCCGGATTCTTGACCCGCGACGTCGGCGGCGAAGCCACCACGGACGACGTCACCGAAGCGATCATCAAGGCCGCGGAGGTCCCTCCCCAACACTCGCGAGCTCGCGTTGGGACCCTCGGGACGCCGCTTAGCGCCAGCCTTCGATGAGTGACGTACGACGGCGGCTGGCCGGCCGCCGTCGTACCTCCCGCGGAGGTCCCTCCAACTTTCTCCACAGACATTCCACAATGAGGTAGGAATCATGGAACACATCAACAAAGCCGGCGCAGCTCCGGCACCCAAGACCCGGCGCGTCAAAAAAGCGTGGTACCGGCAACTGTATTTCTGGGTTCTGACCGCCATTCTCATTGGCGTCCTGCTCGGCTGGCTCGCGCCGACCGCGGGCATTGCCATGGAACCGATCGGGACCACGTTCGTCAATGCGATGAGGATGCTCATTGGCCCGATCGTCTTCCTGACCATCGTCGGCGGGATCGCGAGCGTCGCGGACCTGAAGAAGGTCGGGATGACAGGCCTGAAGGCCCTCACCTACTTCCAGCTCGGCACCATTTGTGCGCTCGTGTTCGGCCTTGTCGCGATCAACATCTTTCGGCTGGGCGAGGGCGTCAACGCCGCGGCCGGCACCATCAAGACCACTGATGCCGCGGCCAAGCTCATCGACGTCGGCGCACACCAGGAATGGTGGCAGTTCCTGACCAACATCATCCCCACGAGCATCGTCCAGCCCTTCATCGCGGGCGACATCCTCCAGATCATCTTCATCGCGGTTGTCTTCGGCATCGCGTTGAACGCGATGGGCAAGCTTGGCGCGCCCGTGCTCGACGGCGTGCAGCGGCTCACCGGTGTGATGTTCAAGATCCTGGGCTTCATCATGAAGGCCGCGCCGCTGGGTGCATTCGGCGCCATGGCCTTCGCGGTCGGCAAGTACGGCGTGTCCTCCCTGACCAGCATGGGCGGACTGATCGCACTCTTCTATGTCACTTCGATCCTCTTTGTCGTGGTGGTCCTCGGCTCCGTCATGGCCTTCCTGAGGCTCAACATTTTCACGATGATCAGGCACTTCAAAGAGGAATACCTGATCATTCTGGGCACCTCGACCGCCGAACCTGCACTGCCGGGCCTGATGCGCAAACTCGAGCACGCAGGGGTTAAGAAGGAGACCGTGGGGCTTGTTGTCCCTACCGGCTACAGCTTCAACCTCGACGGCGCCGCGATCTACCTTTCCCTGGCCGCCGTATATATCGCCCAGGCCACCAACACGCACCTGAGCATCGGCCAGCAGTTGGGCCTCATCGCCGTCATGCTGCTTACGTCCAAGGGTGCTGCGGGCGTCGCGGGCGGCGGTTTCATCGCCCTCACCGCAACGTTGGCCACCATCGGTACCATCCCGGCCGCGGGCATCATGCTCATCTTCGGCATCGACAAGTTCATGTCCGAATGCCGCGCCCTCGTAAACTTCACCGGCAACGCTGTCGCGACGCTGTTCATCGCCTGGTGGGACCGCACCCTCGACGCCGACCGTGTCCGCCGCGTCTTCGCGGGCGAACTTGTGGAGCCGATTCAGGAGATTGAAATTCCCGCGCCCGCTACCGCCGTCGAGCCTTTTCAGCCCGCCGACCGCCGTCCCGCCTACTCGGAATCCAGCTGACATGAGCAACGCAACTGCCCCGATGAGCGTCCTCATCGCGCCCGACAAGTTCAAAGGCAGCCTCACCGCCGGCGAGGTGGCGGACGCCCTGGCAACAGGGCTCCGTTCCGCCGGAGCGGTGCAGTGTGAGCTGCTGCCGCTGGCGGACGGAGGTGACGGCAGCGTGGATGCCGCCGTCACCTCCGGGTTCGCCCGCCACGCTTTGGTGGTCCCGGGGCCGACCGGACAACCCGTCAAGGCGAGCATCGCGTTCGACGGGGTCACTGCTGTTGTGGAGGTGGCGAATACTTGCGGTTTGGGACTGTTGCCGGACGGGCGGCTCTTGCCGCTTGATGCGTCGAGCCGAGGCTTTGGCGAGTCTGTTCTCTTTGCCCTTTCGTTGAGGCCGGCGCGGATCGTGCTGGCGCTGGGCGGAAGCGCGAGCACCGACGGAGGAATGGGCATGCTCACCGCCCTGGGCTTTCGTTTCCTCGATGCTTCGGGCCGTTCTTTGGAGGGCAACGGGCGGAACCTTGGCCTTGTTCATTCTGTGGATGCGCCTCTTGGGCTGATTGGTGTGGAGCTGATTGTCGCGAGCGATGTGCATAACCCGCTCTGCGGGCCGGACGGTGCGCCGGCGGTTTTCGGTCCGCAGAAGGGCGGATCGCTTGCGGATGTTGCAGCGCTCGACGCCGGTCTGACGCACTTTGTCTCTGTGCTCACTTCGGGCGGGTTTGAGAGTGCGGCGTCCCTTGCCAAGCATCCCGGCGCCGGAAGCGCCGGCGGGATCGGCTTTGCGTGCCTGTTGCTTGGCGCTTCTCAAGTATCCGGGGCGGACTACTTCCTGGACCTCCTGGACTTCGACACCCGCAAGGACGGCTGCGACGTCGTCATCACGGGCGAGGGCAGCATCGACGAGCAGACCCTCGCCGGAAAGCTGACGGCCGCCGTCGCGCGCCGCTCGGGCACCCGGCCGATCATCGCCGTCGCGGGCCGCTCGTTGCTGCCGCGGGAGCGGTGGCCCGAGATGTCGCTCTCGCGTGTCTACACGCTGACGGACTACACGGATCTGGACTCGTCGAAGGATCCTGGGCTTTCGGTGGAACTGCTGCGGCGGATCGGGCGGGAGATTGGGGAGGGGCTTGGGCGCTTAGGTGGCATGTAAACAGACACGCCCGACTTCCGTGATCTCTTGCTGCCGCGGGTCTACGGTTGGCTCAATGTCGGATTGGTCAAGGGGGACACATGGAATTCGCAGAACGGCTCTCGGCGCTTGCCGCAAAGGTGCGTCAGCAGCGCGAGGCTATTCAGACCGAGGAAGCAACGAAGAACGCATTCGTCATGCCGTTCATCTCAACGATCCTCGGCTACGACGTTTTCAACCCTCTTGAGGTCGTGCCGGAGTTCACAGCGGATGTGGGAATCAAGAAAGGCGAGAAGATCGACTACGCCATCGTGAAGGATGGCGAGATTCAGATCCTCATCGAGTGCAAGAAGTCCATTGGACCGGTAAGGATCGAACACGCTTCCCAACTATTCCGCTACTTTGCAGTCACAAATGCGCGGATTGCCATACTCACCAATGGCGAGGTGTATCAGTTCTTCACTGATCTCGATGCTCCGAACCGTATGGACGAAAAGCCGTTCTTGGTGCTGGATCTCAATGACATCGATGATTCGCTCCTGCCTGAACTCCAGAAACTCTCAAAAGATGTCTTCGATCTTGACTCGATCATCAACGCAGCTGGCGAACTGAAATACATCGGCGAGCTAAAACGGACACTCGCCGCCCAGTTCCGCGAGCCTGAAGACGAGTGGGTCAAGTTCTTGACCACACGGGTGTACACCGGCCCATATACGCAGCGTGTGCGCGAGCAGTTCACTTCGCTCGTCAAAAAGGCATCGAAGCAGTTTCTCAACGATCAGGCCAATGAACGTCTTAAGAAGGCCCTCGGCTCTCAGACCTTTACGCAGATCGACGATTCGGCAATTCTTCCGAAGGTGACGAGTGAGCCGGTGGTTGAATCCGACCTCGCCGAGGCCGATGGTATTGAGACCACACTCGAAGAAATCGAGGGCTACCAGATTGTCCGGGCGATCGTATGCAGCGACGTAAAGCCCTCAAGGGTCTTCCAACGCGATGCCAAGTCGTACTTCGCCGTACTTCTGGATGACAATAACCGCAGGCCGATAGCACGCCTGCATTTCAACCGAACACAGAAGTACATCGGACTCTTCGACGAACACAAAGAGGAACGGCGTGTTCCCATCGACTCCCTTGAAGACATCTACGAACACGCTGACGCTCTTCGCGCCAGTGTGAAGGGCTACCTGTAGCAGCTGTCGGCTGGGTGGCGGCGCCGACTTGAATGGACACGTTTACAACGAGGTTTGCTGTCGAACCCCGCATCAGCGATGACACACTTGGTGCGTGGGAACTGTGACGGTGCGCGAGCTAAGGAACCATGGCGACGAAGTGCTTGAGCGGGTCGCTCGTGGCGAAACGCCGATCGTTACCCGCGAAGGCCACGAGGTGGCTGAGCTTCAGCCCGTACACCGACGCGGCCGCCAAACAGAACGACTGATCGCCAGCCGCCGGCACCTGCCGCGCGTGGACAGTGAGATATTCCGGGCAGATCTGGACGAGATCCTGGCTTCGAGTTCGGTGTCCCTATGGTCAAGGACATGAACTCCATGCTTCGTCTGGTTCAAGACCGGCAAATACGTCGCGGACACTTCGCGCCAAACCGAAGTATTCGGACCGCCCCCGACCGCGGAAAACGCGGTCGGTGGCGGTTTGCTCGGAGTCTGGGGCACTAGGGGATCTACAGGTCCCTCAGCGAGGAATCCGCGTCGAGCCGGGCGAGTCTTGCGACGTGGCCGAGGGCTCCAAGGCACAAGAACAAACGAACGCAGAGGAGTGCTCCGAGCACGAGCAGCCAGTTGGGCATGGCCCATGCGGTCACCGGCAGGAGGTCGAGCTGCAGTCCGTTGAAGACCGCCGTTCCTATGACGGAGCAAAGAGTTCCCAGGAGCGCCCCCGTCACGCCAATGATGAGGCCCACTGCAGCCAACTCGACCATGTAAACCCCTGCTATCGAGGCCCCCGACCAGCCGATGGCTTTAAGGAGACCCACTTCGCGGGCCCGCTGCTTGATCCAACTGCCGCCAACGGACACCCCGACGCCGAGGCAAAAGATGATCAGGAAGCCACCGATCACCCAGCTGACAAGGGCAAGAAGAGCGAAGAGGCCTGACAGGGACCGGATTTGGCCCGCTACGCTGTTCACGGAGTACCCGAGGGCTCGGACTTGGTTTTGCACGTTGACCACTTCATCCGCTGAGTCAACGCGCACATATGCGCGGGGATAGACCAGCGTTTTGGTGGCTGGCCGGGCATTGGCGAGTGTTGACTGAAGTACCTTGCTGGAGACGTAGGCAGCTTGTGCGCCATCCGTACGCGGCGACGAGTTGCCATAGATACCTGAGACGCGGAGCGATATGGAAACGGGTTCGCCGTTGCCGGGGCCGATTTCCTTCGTATACACGAAGCTCATTTCCTTGCCGAGCAGCTCGGTGTATTTCTGGCCCTGACCCTTGTCGGGGAGCAGGATCTGGCCTTCCCCAGGGCCGTCTTCGGAGACATCGCCGAGCAGTATTTTCGGGGTGATGCCGCTGATGAATGGCGTACCCATGAACGCGCCTGGGTTGTTCGGTGACGGCCAGTTCGCTGGGTCCTCTATGGCGAGGTCAATTTGTGCCCAGCCGAAGGATCCCACCACATGATCGATTTGGTCGAACCGGGACAACGAGTCGTCAGTGATCTCGCGAGCTGAGTCTGGACCGACTGAGGTCACCTCCACATAATTCAGTGCGGAGTTGGTGCTGATCTTGTTTGAGTATGAACTTATGCCTGCCCCAACGATGCTGTCGGCGAATATGAATACCGCGATGCCAAGACTCATCAGGACCGCGAGTGGCCTCAATTTCGAGAGAGAAAGCCGCACCGACCTCGCAGCAAAGGCTCTATTTCTGTTCAAGGAGCAACTCCTTCATCGGAAGCTGACGGTGGGCCACATGCTGGAAGACTTCGTCATGGGAAGCGACGAGGACACCGCACCCGCCGTCGGCGCCCCTTCGCATGGCGTCCAGGATGGCTTCAGTGTTTGGCGCGTCAAGACCCGAACTTGGTTCGTCCGCTAGTAGCAGCGATGGTTCGTTGATCAGTGCGCGGCAAAACGCGACTCTTTGTTGCTGGCCGCCGGAAAGCCTCTTCGCTTGCCGGTCAGCGACCGCCGCAAGACCGAAGCGTTCCAACTGCTCCGTAATCGTTGCGCGTGTCATGGGCTTGCTGCTGGCAAGGAGAACATTTTCCAGCGCCGTAAGTTCGGGAAGAAGGTTGCTGCTCTGAAACACCATTCCAATTTCGCTCGAGCGGACACGACTAGCCGTCCGGGACGATGCATCGGTTCTGTCGTTACCGTTGATCCACACTTTGCCGGCATCGGGGGTCGATAGAAGTCCGGAGATATTCAGGATGGTTGACTTCCCCGAACCCGATTCACCTCGCAGCCAGACGATTTCACCTGCCTGGACGTTCAGGCTGACTCCAGAAAGGACCAACTGTCGGGTCCCGCGTTCATCTGAAAAAGACTTGGTGATGTTCTCAAGACGAAGTACCGAAGTCACTTGTTCTCCCCGAAATCGTAGGCACCCGGGACCGCGATCATGGCAGCTGAAATCGAGAGGCTGCATGGTGACGCTTTGTCTGGTTCCATCCGATACAGAGACGGGAATTCTTTACAGCCTTTCAGAGTCCGCAGTTCCTCGGCCGCCTTGTCGAAGTCGTTTGATCCAAGTCCGGACCGACTTGCGTTCGTCATGGCGGTCAACGCCCGAAAGTAGTTCAGGCCCTTTCCTCTGGATGAACCGATGAGCTGCGGGAGAGCGGACTGGACGGCCGGAAACATTGATCTCACTTCTTCGCTGTTTGAGAAGTACATGGAGTTGGAGAGCGCCATTAGCGCTCCGGAAAGTAGATGTTCAACCCCGGGGTCTGCGTCGAACGTCTCCAGTCGCGCCAACCGGGCATTAGGCTCAAGCTGCACCAGAACATCCACCAGGTCGATGTACCCGCTGAGATTTGCGAATGTCACGGCAGCCGGAAGCGCTGCCCTTCCCTGCTCGATGATCGAACCGTAGCTCCCCCAGGATGAAGATCCGGAGCGCTTAAGCGCCACAAGCGCCTTGAGTTGGGTGATCAGATCGGTTCCAGGTGCCTTCAACACCCGTTCCAGTTCGTCTCTGGTTCTTTCGCTCGTGACCTCTGGAAAGTTAGTGTCGAGGAGTCTTGCGGCAAGATACGTCCCGTGGACCGAGCCTTTGGCGAGAGTCGATGAACGGATAAGTCCCGTCGTCTGGTCAACCCTGGGTGCGATACGGTCCTTGACAAGTCGTTGGGCCTCGGTCTGAGCGTTCAGCAATTCCAGGGAACGCAGCATTGAGGCGATCAGCGCGTCATCATGCACCTGGTTTGAATCCAGAAGCCTAACGATATGTTCTCTAGCGTCATTTGGAACGACCAGATCCTTTCCAAGAGTTGCTCTCACTTCAAGAGCGGCTTGAAAGTCAAGGGTTGACTCATAGTCGCCAGGGAGCTTCCTGGAATCCACGTTCTTCAATGCTCGTTCCAATTGACTGGGTTTCGCCTTTTGCAGAGCCGAATAGGAATCGAAGAGACGCCACAGAAGATAGGGCTTCTCCGCGATCGAGTTGACGTCAATTGCGCCAAGCCGTACGAGCGCTTCTCCCCCAAAGGACTTTGCAGCAATCGCGGACCAGCCTTGCATCCTACCGATATCGATCCAAAACCACAGCGCGGCGATTTCCGCGCCTACATCCTGTTGCGTCGGAGTCATCGAGGCACTGGCCAATTTCTCCTCTAATTCGGCAGGCACAGCCGCGCCGGCAGTCCTAATCAGCTTAAGCGCCGACCATAGCGTCGGCAGGTCGACTGTGGACTGCTCGCTGAGCGCTTCACGGACAGTCCTGTTGGCGCTGTCCGCGGCCAGCAGGTAGGTCCCAAGGTCCTCGGAGTACACTGCCGTAGTGTACAGATCTCCACGCTCTTGGCCCTCCCCCTCGGGCATCCTTATGAGGCCGTTGGTTCCCTCGAGCTTCTTCAAGTCCCCTTGTATGGCAGACACATCGTTAGCGGGTGCGGAGAGATCGGCACTGCAGGCAGGCAGGAAAAGCATAGCCACGATTAGCACCGAAAACAGTTTGGCGTTTCGTATGTTCTGCAACTTTTGACGGCATATACCTAGGCTTCTTTTCATTTCTGCAGTGCCGATCTCTTAGTCATACGCGCGCGGAGGCAGTGCGCAAATTGCCGTAATAGTAAGCGGTGGCCGCCACATCCGCACCCAAGTAGAACGCTCCCCAACCCATGCAGACTGTGCCACTCAGATATGATCCACGAGCACCGTTACTGTTGGTCCACTGAAGTGTCGCCGGATTACTGGTTCCGGATCCCGATACATTGACACCCTTGATGCTGATGGACCCAACACCGTACTGATAGAACGATGTCGTATTGCGAATCCAATTGGGTGATACGTTCATCACAGCCGACGAGGAAAAACTCCCACAACCGCCATTTGATACCGGCTGAATCCACATATTTGCCGTGATCGGCTGCCCGTTATCGAAATACGCCGTGCCCGATGCGCTAGTGGCCTGCGCTCCCGACGCGACCCCAATTGCCATGAGCGCTGTCAGCGCACCTACCGCAACTACCTTCCTTGCATTCCTAACCATTTTCATTCGATTCCCCATTCTCAATTACCGGTCGGCCTTTGAATTCCGACCGCGTTTCTGGTCAGACATGAATATCGAACATGTTCTCCACCCCGAGCCGATCGCACGGAACGGGACCGGGGTCGCGGTACACGAGTCCTTTGCTCAAGTACGGAGGTGCCCGCTCTCGGCCCCAGATCAGGCGCTCCACGAACAGGACCACCACCGACCCCAGCGCGAGAACGAATAGCCTTCCCATGGCCGGCACCTAGAGACTACTGACGGATTTGTTTTCGGAGGCCTCAGCATCGACGACGAGAGACATGGTTCCAAGACAGATCGCGCCGATTGTCCAAAGCCATATCGGAATCGACCCGGGGAAGCCAACGGTCGCCGCTCCCGTGAAAACGCCACTACCCATCCCGCTGATCGCGAACAGACCAGCATCGCGCTTCGGACTTCGCCTTGTCGTGAGCACTAGGACCAGGGCAACCGCGCCAATAGCTATGGAGGTCCAGGCAAGAGGCGGTGTCTTCGGTTCGTGAAGGAGCCCGACAATAGTGCTGCCAGCGACACACGTGAGCACGAGCGCAGTGGCCGTTCTGCGGATAGCTGATGAAAAGATCATTTTCGGAACCTTTCTGGGGGAGTTAGCTACGACCGCTGGGGCGACAGGGATAACTAGGGTTCGCATGCGCGTTCGCTTTGTTTGTACGCATCGAAAGCGTCTTTTCGGGCCCAGACGGCAACAAGGGCTCCATGGCATAAGAATTCAATGCAAACCGCGGGGACGATAACCCAGCTCGACACGCCTGCTCTGGCGAGTGCACCGAATATCACAACGGTGAGCACCGCACTTGCTAGGTTGAACCAGCGTCGGCCCGGAGTTGCGTCCATAGCCGTCAGGAGTTCGTCTAGGTAATAGAGCATTTCGATCCATTCCGAAGACCGCCGCCACCGGTAATAACCCCTTGCGCAGGGGCACACCGCAGCTCTGATCGCAGGGGGCCCAGGATGCTCGCAAGCGGGCCACGGGCGGGTGTTGCCGATGGGACGTCCCGAGCAATCAAGATGCGATTTTCCACGAATCCCCCAATCCATCTGTGGTTCCGATTTGAAATCGAAACCCATACGGGAAGGCTAAGGGCGAAAAAGCCGCCTCAGTGTAGAAAAGAGGAAACTCAGTGCTGGGAGACCCAAATTTCAGTGTGGAATCGGGCAATCTCCGTGTGGTCGGTGGCGCTTCTCCGTGTAAATCGAGGCTGAACACGTAGAGAGATGTCCGCATCGGGCGGCGAGGCCAGAGTGGACTTCGCATCCACCCCCCCTCCCAGC